>JBKJUB010000118.1:0-6806 GCA_046590765.1 Sphingomicrobium sp.
GTCGGCCGCAAGGTGAACATGATGGAGCAGGTGCTCGACATTCCTGGGCAGGAGATCATCACCAAGGACAATGCGATGGTCGGCGTCGATGGCATCGTCTTCTTCCAGGTGCTCGACGCGGCCAAGGCGGCCTATGAGGTCAGCGATCTCTATCTGGCGATCATGGCGCTCTCGACCACCAATTTGCGCACCGTTATGGGCTCGATGGACCTCGACGAGACTTTGTCGAAGCGCGACGAGATCAACGCTCGCCTGCTCGTAGTCGTCGACCAGGCGACCGAAGCGTGGGGGGTCAAGATCACCCGCGTCGAATTGAAGGACATCCGCCCGCCGGCCGACATCGTCAACGCCATGACCCGGCAGATGAAGGCCGAACGCGAGAAACGCGCCGCGATCCTCGAAAGCGAGGGCATGCGCCAGTCGGAAATCCTCCGCGCCGAGGGCGAAAAGCAGGCGCTGATCCTGCAGGCCGAGGGGCAGAAGGAAGCGGCGTTCCGTGATGCCGAGGCGCGCGAACGAGCGGCGCAGGCCGAAGCCAATGCGACCAAGTCGGTGAGCGATGCGATCGATGCCGGCAGCGTCCAGGCGATCAACTATTTCATCGCCCAAAAATATGTCGAGGCGATCGGGAAATTCGCCACTTCGCCCAATGCCAAGACGATCCTGTTCCCGGTCGAGGCGACCCAGTTGATGGGCACCTTGGGCGGGATCGGCGCACTGGCGCGTGAGGCGATCGGCAAGGATCTGGCCGATGCGATCGCTCCCACGGTGCCGCGGGTCGAGAAGAAGGGATGATGTTCGGGATCGACCTTCACCCCGGCTGGCTGTGGGCGATTGGCGGACTCGTCCTGCTGATCGCCGAAATCATCGCGCCGGGATTTTTCCTCGTCTTCCTTGGCGTCGCGGCGATTGCCACGGGCATGTCCACCTTGCTGTTCGATCTCGGCCTTGCGCCGCAGCTGGTGCTGTTCGTGATCTACACCGCGCTAGCGCTGATGATCGGCAAGCGCTGGTATGCCGAGCCGGGTCATTCCGACCAGTCGATCAAGCTCAACGACCCGAGCCGACGGATGATCGACAAGGTCGTCACTGTTGTCGATCCGGTCGACGATCATGGCGGGCGCGTGCGCGTCGGAGACGGCGAATGGACCGCGCGCGGCGGGCCGGCGGCGGCGGGCGAGAAGGTCCGCATCGTCGCGGTCGACGGCAATTGCCTGACCGTCGTCCGGACCACGCCATTGGCAATCGACACAGGCGCGTAAGCGGAGACTCAACCATGAGCTCATTCAACATGACGCGCCGCGAGGCGATCGCCACCGTCGGTGCCAGCGCTGCTGGAATCGCGCTTGGCGGCTGCTCGGTCAACAGGCCCCTCGCCGCCGCTCCGCTCCCTGCCGCCAGCGCGATGAGCGAGGCCGATGGCGCCGCCTTGCTCGAGTCGTTCGGTGACAATCTAATCCGGCTCTATCCCGAAAACGCCACCAGCCTGGCAATCGACATCGGTCCCCGTGCGCCGTTGCGTCGTTTGCTCACCGACCGCAGCGCTTTGGGTCAGGCGCATATCGCGGCGACCATCCGCGCCGACCTCGCCCGCGCCAATGCTGCCGACACCAGCAAATCGAGCTTCGCCACCGCGACCAGCATCGAAGTCGTAAAATCGGCCTACAATGTGGCGCTCGAAGGCTTCGCTTTCCCTTATGGCGACGTTGCGGTCGGCGGGTATCGCAACAGCCCCTATGTCGTGATCCAGAACGTCGGCGCGTTTATCGATGTTCCGCGCTTTCTCGATACCGATCATCCGGTCAAGAATAGCAGCGACGCCCAAGCCTATCTCACGCGGCTGTCGAGTTACGCCGACCAGCTCGACGGCGAGACGGGGCGGCTCCGCTCCGCAACGGCGCAAGGAGTCATCCCGCCCGTCTTCGCACTCGATCGCGCCCTAACACAGCTCAATGTAGCGCTAGCCAGCGCCAGCAAGGGCGGCGGGTTAGTCGACAGCCTAACCGCACGAACCAAGGACATAACCGGCGACTGGGATGCTCGCGCGCGATCGATTGTGCTGCAACAAGTGGTACCCGCGCTGACCAACCAGATTGCCGCACTCACCGCTCAGCGGGCCCGCGCCAGCAACAATGCCGGTGTTTGGGCGCTGCCGCAGGGCGAGGACTATTACCGCTGGGCGCTCAGGGCCTCGACCACCACCACGATGTCGCCCAACGAGGTCCACCAGATGGGCCTCGACCAGCTAGGCGAATTGCAGGGGCGGATGGACCCGATCCTGCGTAGCCTCGGCTATACGGCGGGCAGCGTCGGCGAGCGGATGAATGCGCTGGCGAAGGACAAACGCTACCAGTTCAGCGAGGGCGACACGGGCCGCGCCGAGATTTTCGCCTTCATCAACCAGCGCTTGGCGATCGTTCGTGCGCAAATGCCGCGGGCGTTCAAGACATTGGTGCCGGGCAAGCTCGAAGTGAAGCGCATGCCACCCGAGGAAGAACCCGGCGCACCCGGGGCGTATGGCGGTGCTGGCTCCCCCGACGGCTCGATCCCCGGCAAATTCTGGATCAACCTGCGCGATACCAGCCTGCACTCAAGATACAGCCTGCCCGACCTCGCCGCGCACGAGGCGATCCCGGGGCATGTGTGGCAGGGCGAATATGCCAACAAATTGCCGCTGATCCGCACCCTGCTGGCGTTCAACGCTTATTCCGAAGGCTGGGCGCTTTACGCCGAGCAATTGGTCGACGAGCTTGGCGTTTATGACGACTTCATGGTTGGCCGACTGGGATACTTGCAAAGCCTCGCTTTTCGCGCTTGCCGGCTGGTGGTCGACACCGGGCTCCACGCCAAGCGCTGGACCCGCGAGCAGGGCGTTCAATTCTTCGTCGAACGTAACGGCTCCAACCCGTTGGAAGTTGCCAACGAAGTCGACCGTTACTGCACCTGGCCGGGCCAGGCGTGCGGCTATAAGGTTGGCCATAGCGAAATCTTGCGCCAGCGCGACAAGGCCAAGGCGGCACTCGGCGCGCGCTACGATTTGCGCGATTTCGACGACACCGTAGTCAAGGGGGGCAACGTCCCGCTCGACGTGCTGGCAAAGAATGTTGACCAATATATCGGGGGCAAACGCTCCTAGGGCAACGGCGCGAGATCCGGTTCGACCCACCGTCGCCGCGCCTCGACACTCATCAGCTGCTCTTTCGACCAGAAACGCAGCGGCCAGTCACGCTTGCCCATCGGTGCGTGCAGCAAATCATTGACCAGATTGTGGAGCGACGCGGTCAAATCGGCCTCGGCGAGGAACAGGCGAACGCCGCGCAGATATGCCTTGGTGATCGTGTCGTGATAGCCCTGCCTGTCGTCATTTACCCCACCGACGCTTGCATTGTAGGCGCAGATCAGACCGGGGAGCGCGGCATCGAGATCGATCTCGGGGCGCCGCAGCGTGAGGTAGGTGGTGGTCGCGAGATGCGCTTCATGCGTCCACTCAACCTTTGGCAAGGTGCGCGCGAGGAAGCCCTCGCCCACATGGGCAACGGTTTCCTCGTCAGCGAAATGGCGAACAGCAAAATCAGTCATCGAACGGGTCTTTCACAAGGCCCGATCAATGGCGGGCAAGTCAGGCGGTGGCTTCGGCTTTCGGCCCGGCTTGTCGGACGCCCTCTTCGACGTGATCGGCGAAGTCGGTGAAGTTGGCGACGAACAGGTCGACCAATTTCGCCGCGGTGACGTCGTACGCATTCTTGTCGGCCCAGGTCGAACGCGGGTCGAGAATGCTATTGTCGACCCCCGGTACCGCGACCGGCACTTCGAAACCGAAGTTAGGGTCCTTGCGGAATTCGACATTGTTGAGGCTGCCGTCGAGCGCAGCGTTGAGCAACGCGCGCGTTTCCTTGATTGGCATGCGCTTGCCGGTGCCATATTTGCCCCCGGTCCAGCCGGTGTTGACCAGCCAGCATTGCGCCCCACCGCGTGCGATGCGTCCCTTCAGGAGATTGCCATAGACGCTGGGATGACGTGGCATGAACGCGGCCCCGAAGCAGGTCGAAAAGGTCGCTTCCGGCTCGGTCACGCCAATCTCGGTGCCGGCCACCTTGGCGGTGTAGCCCGACAGGAAATAATACATCGCCTGGTCGGCAGTCAGTCGCGAGATTGGCGGTAACACGCCAAACGCATCTGCGGTGAGCATGATGACGTTTGACGGCGCGGGACCGAGGTTCTGTTTCGACACGTTCGGGATGAATTCGATCGGATAGGCGCCGCGGGTATTCTCGGTCTTGCCAGCGTCGGTAAAATCCAACTCGCGGGTCACCTCGTCCATGGCCACGTTTTCAAGGATCGTGCCAAACATCCTTGTGGTAGCGTAGATTTCAGGCTCGCCTTCGGCCGAAAGATTGATCATCTTGGCGTAGCAGCCGCCTTCGAAATTGAACACCGCCTGGTCAGACCAGCCATGTTCGTCGTCACCGATCAGCGTGCGGCTGGCATCGGCCGACAGCGTGGTCTTGCCGGTGCCCGACAAGCCAAAGAAGATCGCGCTTTTGCCGTCTGCGCCAATATTGGCCGAGCAATGCATCGGCATCACGCCCTGCGCGGGCAGCAGGAAGTTGAGCAGGCCGAACACGCCCTTCTTCATCTCGCCGGAATATTCGGTGTTACCGATCAGGATCAGCTTGTCGGTGAAGTTGACTGCGATCACCGTGTCGCTCCGGCAGCCGTGCCGCACCGGGTCGGCCTTGAAACTGGGCAAGTTGACGATCGTATATTCGGGAACGAAGTCGGCCAGCTCCTCCGCCGCCGGGCGGACGAGCAAGGTCCGGATGAACAGATTGTGCCACGCCATCTGGTTGATGACGCGCACGTTCACGCGATATTCCGGCTGCGATCCACCAAACAGGTCGGCAACATACAGCTCTTGCTGCTCGGCCAGCGCAGCCATGAAGTCAGCCTTCAAATTGGCCCAATGCTCGCCGGACATGGGCTGATTGATCGGGCCCCAATTGATCGTATCCTCGGTCGCCGCATCGCGGACGATATACTTGTCCTTCACGCTGCGTCCGGTGAATTTGCCGGTATCCACAAGCAGCGCGCCGTGCGCAGTGAGCTTGCCCTCGCCGCGCTCGACGGCTTTTTCGACCAATGGGCCAGTGGTGAGGTTCCACAACAGCTTCGCCTTGGTTTCGATGCCCTGGGCGTCCAACCGATGCGCGGGAATACGCTCGCTCACTGTCATGCTCCTGTTTGCAAAATATGAGGGCGGCGCTCCACCGGAACGCCGCCGCAGCCTTGCCGCGCCCTATAACCACGGCGGGGCTTGCGGTCAAAGCGGTTGGTCGCTTGTCTAGCCCCCCTTGCGCCGGTATCGCCCGCTGATCAGAGTTCGCGTTGGCCCGAGGAGCGGGAATGAGCCATGTCATCGCGCTCGTCGACGACGATCGCAACATTTTGACCTCGGTGTCGATCGCGCTTCAGGCTGAGGGCTTCGGAACGCGAGTCTATGCCGACGGCGCGACAGCCCTCAAGGCGTTCGCCGACAACCCGCCCGATCTCGCGGTGTTCGACATCAAGATGCCGCAGATGGACGGGATGGAATTGCTCCGCCGGGTACGCGAACTTGGTGGTCTGGCCGGCGCGATGCCAGTGATCTTTCTGACCTCGCGCGATGACGAGCTCGATGAGGCGCTCGGGCTAGCGATGGGTGCCGACGATTATATCGCCAAGCCGTTCAGCCAGCGGCTGCTGATCGCCCGTGTGCGCGCCATCCTGCGTCGCCGCGACCTGGAGCGTGGGCAGGCGTTGCAGGACAGTGACGAGCCGATCGAGGAATTGATCGTCCGCGGCCGATTGGTGATGGACCCGGCGCGGCACAAGGTTCGCTGGGGCGAAAAAGACGTCGTTCTCACCGTGACCGAATTCATGATTCTCGATGCGCTCGCCCAGCGCCCGGGGGTGGTCAAATCGCGCAACCAGTTGCTCGACATCGCCTATCAGGACGATGTCTATGTCGATGATCGAACGATCGACAGCCATATCAAGCGCATTCGCCGCAAGTTCCGCGCGGTGGACGGCGAATTTGATGCTATCGAGACCCTGTATGGCGTCGGCTACCGCTTCGGAGAAGAATGACGAGTCCGATCTCGCCCTGAATTGGTCGGGGCGATGGACTCTCACGCACCGCATCCTTGCGGTGAACATCCTCACGCTCGCCATCATTGCCTTGTCGGTGATCTACCTCGACGCGTACCGCAACCAGTTGCAGGACGAGCGCCAGGCGCGGATCCTCGAGCAGGCGCGGCTGACGGGAATCGCGATCAATCGGTCACCGGTAGCCGCCGACGGCGACTTGCTCCGCTCGATCGGCAGCGAAAGCCGGTCGCGGCTGCGGATTTTCGATCGCGCCGGCACCAAGATAGAAGATAGTTGGTCGGCATCTCCTCCAACGTACGCCTTGCGCGACCCGGCGACCGAAGCTTGGCGAAAAGGCGCAGCCAGATCGCTCGACCGCGGATTCAATGTCCTGGTCGGCGCAAGAATGCCCGAGGATTTCATCGAGCCGCAAGTCGACATTGCCGGCGCCTGGCCCGAAATTGGCGAAGCTCGATCCAATGGCAGGGCGGCCGTCTCAGTGCGCCAGGCCCCTGACCTGACTCCGGTATTCTCTGCCGCTACGGCGCTCGCCAATGGATCGACCTTGTTGGTTACCGCCAATGACCGCGACTATACGCGCACCGTGCGAAGCCAGCGCGGGACACTGGCAATCGCGCTTGGCGTCGCGGCCTTGCTGTCGGTGCTGCTGTCCTTGTTCC
>JBKJUB010000155.1:0-4655 GCA_046590765.1 Sphingomicrobium sp.
CCGGTCCAGCGGCTGACGACTGCGGCAATGTCCTGATCGGTGACTTCCTCGCGCAGCATCGCGCCCTTGGACGCGACGGCAGCGTCGGCGAGCTTCTTCTCGAGCTCGGGGATGCGCCCGTACTGAATCTCCCCCGCCTTGCCGAGATCGCCGCCGCGCTGGGCCTGGTCGAGTTCAATCCGCGCGGCATCGAGCTGGGTCTTCAATTCGGCTTCGACGCTGATCCTTTCTTTCTCGGCCTGCCAGCGGGCGGTCAGCTCGGACGATTGCTGCTCGAGATTGGCGAGTTCGCCTTCGAGCGTGACGAGCCGGTCCTTAGACGCGGCGTCCTTTTCCTTCTTCAGCGCCTCTCGTTCGATCTTCAATTGAATGATCCGGCGGTCGAGATTTTCGATTTCCTCGGGCTTGGATTCGACCTCCATCCGGAGGCGCGACGCGGCCTCGTCCATCAGGTCGATCGCCTTGTCGGGCAGGAACCGGTCGGCGATGTATCGGTTGCTCAGCGTCGCTGCGGCGACCAGCGCGGCGTCGGTGATCCGCACGCCGTGGTGAAGCTCATATTTCTCCTTCAGCCCGCGCAGGATCGAGATCGTGTCGGGGACCGTCGGTTCGCCGATGAATACCGGCTGGAAGCGACGTTCGAGCGCGGCGTCCTTCTCGATATGCTTGCGATATTCGTCGAGCGTGGTGGCGCCGATAACGTGCAATTCGCCGCGCGACAGCGCCGGCTTGAGCAGATTGCCGGCGTCCATCGAGCCTTCGGATTTCCCCGCGCCGACAATCATGTGCATTTCGTCGATGAACAAGATGATGTCGCCGGCAGATTGCTTGACCTCGTCGATCACGCCTTTCAGCCGCTCCTCGAATTCACCGCGGAATTTGGTCCCGGCGATCAGCGCGCCCATGTCGAGGCTCATCAACTTGCGATCCTTGAGCCCGTCAGGGACGTCGCCATTGGCGATGCGAAGCGCGAGCCCTTCGGCGATGGCGGTCTTGCCGACGCCCGGTTCGCCGATCAGCACCGGGTTGTTCTTGGTCCGGCGGGCGAGCACCTGGATGGTGCGGCGGATTTCCTCGTCGCGGCCGATCACCGGGTCGAGCTTGCCATCGCGCGCCGCCTGGGTGAGGTCGCGCGAATATTTCTTGAGCGCGTCGTAACGATCCTCGGAACCTTGGGTGTCGGCGCTGCGGCCGCCGCGCAATTTGTCGATCGCGGCGTTGAGGGCCTGCGGGGTGAGGCCAGCCTTGGCCAGCGCGTCGCCGACCCCGGTGCCCTTGGCGAGCGCGAAGGCAAGCAGGATCCGTTCGACCGTGACGTAGGTATCTCCGGCCTTGGCCGCGATCTGCTGGGCACTGTCGAGCACGCGCAGCAGGTCGCCATCGACCCCGGGGGCCGAATTTGCGCCGGTGCCGGTGACCGCTGGTTCCTTGGTGACCAATGCGTCGACCGCGCGGCGAGCTTCGGCCCCGTCGCCGCCCGAGGCGTTGATCAGCCCGACCGCCATCCCCTGCTCATCGTCGAGCAACGCCTTGGCATAATGCGCCGGAGTGACTCGCTGGTGATGTTCGCGCACCGCAATGGTCTGCGCCGCCTGCAGGAAACCGCGCGCGCGGTCGGTCAGTTTGTCGAAGTCCATCAATCACCCCTTTTGATATCGGACGATGTGGTGTGTTAGGCGGACAACACAAGGGTTTGGCTTCACCGTCGCGGCGCAAGCGGGTCGAGCGTCGCTGCCGGCTGCACGACGGGTGACGGCGCGATCGGGATCGGCGCACGATACGGAATCCCGTTTTCGGCCAGCACCGCCGGGCAGCCGTAACCGCCGCGTGGGCCTGCCGTTCCCCATTCGCGCGCCTTCTTGCTGTCGATGTGGAAGCGCAGGCCCTTGTAGAAGCCGAGGCCGATGCTGTTCCACGATCCCTTGTCGAGCTGGATCCGGCACAAGGCGAGCATCAGCGCCTCACGCGTAATCGGGCGCAGCGGGACCATGTCGATCGCGCCGGCAGTCAGGTGGGTGCTGGTCTTGGCACCACCGGCACAGACGTTTAGCGCCGGATTGCGATAGACCGAGACCGGCTCGACCTGGCCCACCACTGGCTCGATGAAGGCGCCGACGAAGCGCAAGGCGGCGACGATATTGGGCCAGGCGGTGGTCGGTGGCACCTCGAATGGCTGGTTGCCGCATTTCTGCCAGTCGCTCGCGGTGCGGAGCAATTGCCAGGTCGGCGCGACCCCGCCGACTCCATTGTTGACCAGATAATCGTTGAACGCCCGAACATATAAGGAGCGATACGACGCGGCGCCTACCCAATAACGATAGCCCGGTTCGTCCTGACCGGGGGTGACGTAATCGGCGACCGGATTGAACGGCGCATATTGCGCCGTCGCTGGCGTGGCCGCGAACAACAGTGCCAAGAACAGGAACAGGCGCTTCATGCGACATCAAAACCCGCGCGGGATTGAAAAGCAACCGGTGGCGCCGCATCTTGGCGCGATGCAACGCCCGATCAACGTCGATTTGCCGCACACGCTTGGCCGCGACGAAGCCCGTCGCCGGATTGCCGGCAATATCGACCAACTCGCCGGGCATATCCCGGGCGGGGCGGCAACGGTCGATTCGCGCTGGGAAGGCGATGTGCTCCACCTCAACGTCCTGGCGATGGGGCAGGAAGTGAACGCCCAGATCGGGGTCGAGGAGAAGGTCGTCCATTGCAAGATTGACCTGCCCGGCATGCTCAGCCTGTTTGCGGGGCCGATCGAGGCGTTCTTGAAGCGCAAGGGCGACGACTTGCTGCTTGAGGACAAGCGCGAGTCCTGATTCACGCTTTCGGCAACCGCGCAAGGGCGCTTTCGCCTCAAGCGATCAGGCATTAGACCCTCACCCGAACAGCGGGGGATCGGCATGCGTCATTTCGCGATTATCGGGTCGGGGCCGGCGGGGTTTTACACCGCCGAGGCGCTGGCCAAGGCGTTTGGCGAAGCCGCGCGGATCGACATTATCGACAAATTGCCGGTGCCGTACGGGCTGATCCGCTTCGGGGTCGCGCCGGATCACCAGTCGATCAAGGCGGTGAGCAAGCGCTACGACAAGGTCGCCGACGATCCCCAGGTGCGGTTCGTCGGCAATGTCGCGGTGGGCGAGGCGGTGTCGGTCGACGAATTGCGCGGGTTGTATGATGCAGTGATTCTGGCCACCGGGGCGCCGCATGACCGGCCGCTCGGCATCCCCGGCGAGGATTTGCCCGGCGTGGTCGGATCGGCGGCGTTTGTCGGCTGGTACAATGGCCATCCCGATTTCGCCGACCTCGCGCCGCGGCTCGATGGCGCCAATGCGGTGATCATCGGCAATGGCAATGTCGCGCTCGACGTGGCGCGGATATTGTCGAAGAACCGGGCGGAGTTCGCCGGATCGGACATCGTCGGCCATGCAATCGATGCGCTCGACGGATCGGGGGTCAAATCGATCACCTTCCTCGGGCGACGCGGGCCGCACCAGATTGCGATGACGCCCAAGGAATTGGGCGAGTTGGGTCATCTGGCTGAGGCCGCGCCGGCGGTCGATCCGGGCGATTTCCCGCCGCTGGCCGAGGATGAGGCGTTGGAGCCGGGGGTGCGCAAGTCGGTGAATCATCTGCGCGCCTTCGCCGACGCGCCGCCCGATGGGACCAAGCCCAAGAAGGTGACGTTCGATTTCTTCGCCAAGCCGCTGCGGGTCGAGGGGGAGGGTCGCGCCGAGCGGGTGCTGGTCGAGCGGACCCGGCTCGATGGCGCGCGCGCGGTCGGGACGGGCGAGACTTATGCGGTGCCGGCCGATCTGGTGGTGAGCTGCATCGGTTATTCGTCGCCGCACATCGTCGGGGTGCCCTATGACGAGGATGGCGGCAAATATCGCAACGACCACGGCCAGATCGACGACGGGTTATATTGCGTCGGATGGGCGCGGCGCGGGCCGTCGGGGACGATCGGCACCAACCGCCCCGACGGCTACGAAGTCGCCGAGCAGGTCGAGGGCGCGATGCCGCCGGGTTCGGACGGGGGCAAAGCGGGCGGCGACGCGCTTGACGCGTTGCTTGGCCAGCGCGGGGTGCGGTCGACCAGCTTCGACGACTGGCGGACGATCGAAGCGGCCGAGGTCGCGGGCGCACGGCCCGATTCCCCGCGCGAGAAATTCGTCCGCCATCATGATTGGCTCAAAGTGCTCGGCCACTAGCCGCCCCTGCTTGCGCATCGCGGGCGGCGCGGCTAGGAAGCCCGCGCTCCTGCACCAAACCCAGTGGGTTCGGTCCCGGTCGGGGAGTAGCTCAGCCTGGTAGAGCACTGTCTTCGGGAGGCAGGGGCCGGAGGTTCGAATCCTCTCTCCCCGACCATCATCGCCATGAGTGCGGCAAGTCCGCTAAGGGGTTGGCGTGGATCATCTAGCTGAACCCCTGAGCGTGGCGGCCTTGTATCGCTTCACGCCATTCGCGGATTGTGCGGCCTTGCAGGCGCCGCTCGAGGCGGTGTGCCGCAAGCATGGCGTGCGCGGCACGTTGTTGCTCGCGCCCGAAGGGATCAACGGGACGATTGCGGGATCGAGCGACGGGGTTGAACGCGTGGTGGCGTTTATCCGCGCGCTGCCGGGATGCGCTGACCTCGACGTGAAGTGGTCGAGCGC
>JBKJUB010000068.1:0-3159 GCA_046590765.1 Sphingomicrobium sp.
GCGCCCGGAAGTCGGCGATCATCTTCAGGCAGTCGGCGGTCCGCACGCCTGCCTCGAGCGCGTGCTTGGCGGCCGCGGCGATCACCGGGCCATCGGCGACCGGATCGCTAAACGGGATGCCGACCTCGACCATGTCGGCCCCGCCCTCGACCATCGCGTCGAGCAAGCCAGCGCAACGCGTCGCATCGGGATGGCCGAGCATCAGGAACCCGCCAAATGCCGCTTCATTGCGCAGCGCCAATCGCTCGAACATCGCGCCGTAGCGGCTCACGCCGTCACCTCCAGCAGCGACTGCACCTGCGCCATATCCTTGTCGCCGCGCCCCGACAGCCCGACCACCAGGACCGCATCGGGCTGCTCCTCGGCAATCCGCAGCGCCTCGGCCACCGCATGCGCCGATTCCAGCGCCGGGATGATCCCTTCGTGGAGTGACAACGCCTTGAACGCGGCCAAGGCCTCGATATCGGTACAGCCGACATAATCGGCGCGGCCAATGTCCATCAGATGCGCATGCTCCGGGCCAACTGCGGGATAATCCAGCCCCGCCGACACCGACCAGCTGTCGGCAATCTGCCCGTCGCTATCCTGCAGGATCAATGTCTCCGATCCGTGCAGTATTCCCGGCGTCCCGCGCTGCAGCGTCGCGCCATGCTCGCCGCCATTCAATCCCTTGCCCGCGGCCTCGACCCCGATCAGCCGCACACCCTCATCCTCGACAAAATCGGCAAACAAACCGATCGCGTTCGACCCGCCGCCAACGCAGGCAACCACCGCATCGGGCAAGCGACCTTCGGCGGCCAGCACCTGCGCCCGCGCTTCCTTGCCGATTACCCGCTGGAACTGGCGGACCATCAGCGGGAAGGGGTGGGGGCCGGCTGCGGTGCCAAGGATGTAATGCGTCGTCTCGAAGCTTGCCGCCCATTCGCGCAGCGCCTCATTGACGCTATCCTTCAGCGTGCGGTCGCCGCTCGTCACCGGGATCACCTCGGCCCCCATCAGCCGCATTCGATAGACGTTGAGCGCCTGCCGCTCGACATCGTCCGCGCCCATATAAATCTGCGTCGGCAGCCCGAACAACGCGCCGACCATCGCGGTTGCGACGCCATGCTGCCCCGCGCCGGTCTCGGCGATCAGGCGAGTCTTGCCCATCTTCTTGGCGAGCAACGCCTGCGCCAGTACCTGGTTGGTTTTGTGCGCCCCACCGTGAAGCAGATCCTCGCGCTTGAGGTAGATTTTCGCTGGTTTGCCGAGGTTGCGGCACAGCGTCAGCGGGGTCGGGCGCCCGGCATATTTGGTCAGCAATTCGTCCAGCTCGGCGCAAAATGCCGGGTCGGCCTCGCTATCGAGAAACGCCGCCTCGAGCTGTTCGAGCGCAGGCAGCAGGATTTCGGGCACGAAGCAGCCGCCAAACTTCCCGAACCGACCGTCCTGACGCATCTCTATTGATCCTTGTGGCGTGTAATGGGGCGCAATGTGTCGAACAATTGCGCAAACTTGGCGTGCGACTTGACCCCCGGCACCTCGTCCATCGCTGAACCGACGTCGATCGCAAAAGCTCCCACCTTTTGCGCGGCGACCGCATTATGCACGCCGATCCCACCCGCCAGCAGCGCGCGCGGAAGCTCGGGGCGATTGGCGATGCTTGCCCAGTCAAATGTCTCGCCAGTGCCGCCGCGACCATTGTCGAATAGTATCCTGTCCGCCGCCTGCACCGGGTCGCCGGGTGCCTCGACAGCCCATGTTTCGGGCGCTGCTTCGACCAAGTCGCCACCATGCAACTGCACCGCCGCCAGCGGCAATTGTCGCGCGATATCGATCACGAACTGCGCCGCCGCATCGCGAAAGACCCCGACCAGCGGCGGGTGATTGTCGACCTCGGCGATCATCGCCAGCGCCTGCTCCACGGTCACCGCGCGCGGCGTGCCGGGCACGAACACCAGCCCGACATAAGCCGCCTGCTCAGCCGCCCGCAAATCCCCCGCACCCCGCATCCCGCACAATTTCACCCGCCCGAACGCCAGCGCGCGCGCTGCGCCGTGCGGATCGCCGCTTTTCATCGGGGTCGACCCGATCAGGAACCCGTCGACGTGGCGCGATAGCCGCTGAATATCGTCGCGACTAACAATCCCCGATTCCGAAATCACCAGCGCATCGCCCGCCATTCCCGCCAGCCGCTCGGTCACGCCAAGATCGGTGGTGAAGCTCTTCAGGTCGCGATTGTTGATCCCGATCAGCGCCGCCCCAAGCGCACCTGCGCGCCGCATCTCCGCCTCGTCATGCACCTCGACCAGCACGTCCATCGCCAGCCGCTTCGCCTCGGCCATCACCCCGCGCGCCTCGCCATCATCGAGCACCGACAAGATCGCCAGTACCGCATCCGCCCCGGCGATCCGCGCCTCGGCAATTTGGCGCACGTCGATCACGAAATCCTTGGCCAATATCGGCCCGTCGAACCCCGCCCGCGCGGCTTTCAGATCGTCCAGCGACCCGCCGAAAAACCGCGCATCGGTCAGCACGCTCATCACGTCGGCGACCCCGGCATAAGCCCGCGCCACCGCGCCCGGATCGAGCGTCTCGCCAAGCGCGCCTTCGGACGGCGAGCGGCGCTTATATTCGAAAATGAACCGCGCCCCGGGCTGGGCCATCGCCGCGACCAGGCTGCGCGTCGTCGGCTGCGCAGGCGACAAATCCGCCCCCGCCAGCCGCTCCGCCACCTCGACCCGCTTGTGCGCGATGATTTCGCCCAGGCGTCCCAGTCGGTCGATGGCCAAATCAGCCATTGCTGATCTCGACGAAGCGATCGAGCACCACGCCCGCCCGACCCGACAGCAATGCCTCGCTCGCCAGCCCCGCACCCTCGGTCAAATCGCCTGCCTTGCCCGCCGTCATCAGCAACGCCGCGCTGTTCAAAATGACGATGTCATTCTCCGCCTGCGTTCCCTGCCCGGCGAGCAGCAGCTTGAGCCGCGTCGCATTCTCCGCCACATCGCCGCCGGTCACCACCTTCAATGCCGCGCGTTCGATCCCCGCATCCTCGGGCGCAATCTCGATCTCGGTCATTGCGCCATTCGACAGCCGGATCGCGCGGGTTTCGCCATGCAGCGCGACCTCGTCGAGGCCCGAGCCGTGGACCACCAAAGCCTGTTTGACGCCGACCGC
>JBKJUB010000143.1:0-7773 GCA_046590765.1 Sphingomicrobium sp.
CGAATAATGGATGATTGGCAGGTTGATCGCACCGATCAGCCCGAACAACGCCGCCATCCGGCCTTCCCCGCCGCGCTCTTTCTCGGCCGAGGCGAGCGCGATGTAGCCGAGGTAGAGAAAGAACAGGATCAGCATCGACGTCAGCCGCCCGTCCCATTCCCACCACGTCCCCCAGGTCGGACGGCCCCAGATCGATCCGGTGGCGAGGCAGAAAGCAGCGAAGGCAGCGCCGACCGGTGCGATCGCGCGACCCGCAACGGCGGCCAGCGGATGACGCCAGACGAGCTGCGACACGCTTGCCGCGGCCAACCCGCCCCACCCGGCCATGCCGAGCCAGGCGCTGGGGACGTGGATATAAAGGATCCGTACCGTCTCACCCTGGAGATAATCGGGCGGGGTGACGAACAGCCCGCCAATCACGCCGGCCAGGATCAACAGGATTCCCGGCACTATGGTCCAGCCTGTGGCTGGTCGGGCGAGCTTAAGGAAACGCGCAGGATTGGCAAAAATGTGCATGATGTGGCCCAGACTTAGCCAGTGATCATGGTCATTGGCTAGCCGCGACCGATCAGCTTTTGCGCCATCGCGTCGGCGACCGCTGCGGGATCGCGGCCCGACAACGCGCTGTCGCTCCAGATTGTATCGAGCCGACCGGGGATCGCCTCGATCCGTGTCCGCACCAGGTCGATGTCGCCATCGCGCAAATATTCGGTCGAGACGTTGATGATCCCGCCCGCATTGATGACATAATCGGGGGCGTATAGAATTCCGCGCTCCATCAGCCGCTGGCCATCCTCGCGGGTCTTGAGCTGGTTGTTGGCACCGCCCGCGACGATCGGCGCATTGAGCGCAGCAATGCTGCTTTCGTCGAGGATCGCGCCAAGCGCGTTCGGGCTGAACACATCGGCCTCAACCGACATGATTTCGGACGGATCGACGGTCGTCGCATTGCATAATTGAGCCAGCGACTGCGCGCGGCCCGAATCGACGTCGGCGATAGTCAGCCTGGCACCTTCGGCGGCGGCATGGCGAGCGACCCCGCCAGCAACACTTCCAGCGCCCTGCAGCGCAAGGTGGAGCCCGTCGAGGCTGTCCTTGCCAAGGGCGCGCTTGACCGCCGCCTTGATGCCGAGGAACACGCCGAGCGACGTATGCGGTCCGGGATCGCCACCGACCCCGGTTTCAACCGGAAGCCCCGCGACGAACTTGGTCTGGCGGGCGATTTCAATCATGTCGCTGACGCTCATCCCGACGTCTTCCGCGGTGACGTATTTCCCGCCCAGACCGTCAACCGCGCGACCGAAAGCGGCGAGCAACTCGGGATCCTTGGAGCGATCGGTATTGGCCAGCACCACCGCTTTGCCGCCGCCCAGCGGAAGCCCGGCCATCGCATTCTTGTAACTCATCCCGCGCGACAGACGCAGCGCGTCGGTCAGTGCCTCGGCGTCGTCAGCATAATGCCAGAAGCGCGATCCGCCCGCCGCTGGCCCGAGATGGGTCGAATGCATCGCGATGATCGCGCGCAATCCAGACGCTTCGTCGGTGACGAAATGGAGCGCTTCATGCGCGTCGAAATCGGGGTAACCCCAGGGCGTTGTCATATTTGCCGTCGAATCCCGGTGGTAAAAGAAAATGGGGCGATCGACGGGGCTTGAACCCGCGACCCTCGGTACCACAAACCGATGCTCTAACCAGCTGAGCTACGATCGCCGCAAACGCCTTGGAGAAGGCGCGCCGCGTCCTTAAGAGACGGGGCCGACGAAGGCAAGCGAGGTGAGCCGAATGAATGCGACGATTGCCAAATTCGGCTATCCGCAAACGCTGATTCGAGATTACCAGCATTGGGTGCTGTTGCTCCGACCCGCGCAAGTCACGGCGGGATCGCTGATCCTTGCTGCCAAAGGCGAGGCAACTGCCTTTGGCGCGCTTCCCCAAGCTGCCTTTACCGAGCAAGCGGCAGTCGTCGCTGAGCTTGAAAAGATGCTGCGGACGACGGTAAACCCCGACAAAATCAACTATTTAATGTTGATGATGGTTGATCCGCATGTTCACTTTCATATTTTCCCCCGCTATCAGGGCGACCGCTCCATCGCGGGGCTGGTGCTGACCGATCATGGCTGGCCCGGCCCTCCCGACCTCAAATCGGCGGTGGAACTCGATTCGGCCACCATTGGGCAGATGGTCGATGTCTTTCGTTAGATCGGTTCCGGACCCTCCGGGTTGACCAAGATTTACAAAACAGGGCATTTCGCTTGCGCATCATCTCCGATGGGCGCACATAATTATTGGGGAGTCGAGCTTGAATTCGAGTCGAACTGCTAGGCGCGCACCAGCAACCGGCGTGCCCCTCCGGGATACGCTGATAAAGGCTGGGTTGGCCCCGGCCTTGGCGACTGCGCTTGACGAGATGCCGCATCGCACGGTGCACATCGACCCGCGTCGGCCATTTCGCGAACCCGGCATGCCGCGCAACGAAACGATGTTCGTGACCAGCGGCCTGATCGCCAAGTTCAAGAATGATTCGAGTGGTCGGCGGCAGATTGTTGCGCTTCGCTTTCCGGGCGAAGGCGTGCTCCCGCGCGAAGGCAATGCCAGCTATGGCATCCAGGCGATCGTCAAGAGCGAGGTGTTGCTCGGCAAGTCCGACGATTTCGACAAGATCGTCGAGGGCAATCCCGATCTCGCCAAATTCTTCTGGCGGCTAGTGCAGCGCAACGAGTCGATTGGCTATGAATGGCTGGTCAATACCGGCCGTCGCGATTCGACCGCCAGGGTGGCGCATTTATTGTGTGAAACCGCGACTCGCTATGGGCTCGATGTCGCTAGCGAACCGCTGATGAACCCGTTCACGCAGCAGCAAATTGCCGACATCACCGGCCAGACGTCGGTCAACGTCAACCGCGTTTTCGCCGATCTTGAGCGGCAGGGTTTGATCAAGCGTGCTGGCCGCGAAATCCGCTTCCTCGACTGGCCCGAATTGCTCCGCGTCGCGAGCTTCCAGCCGGGGTATCTGGACTGATCAATAAGCCAGTTGGAAGTTGACCGGCGGGGATAAATAAAAGCTTTTTACTGCCTGCCCCGACGCATCCCGCGCCGGGAAGAATTTGGCACGTTTGGAAAAGATTTTGCACGTCGCCACTACGAACAGGCGATCGCCGGTCGATTCCTGGGCCTTGCAGGACGAGACCGATCCGTCTGGCGCGATCTCGAGCAGCGCAACCACCATTGCCTGCTTGCCGGCGCTTAACATCATCGATGGATAATCATTCGCGCTGAACAGCGAACGCACGTCGCGCACTTCCTTGGGCTCGACCGACCACGTGCGAGCGATGCCCCAACTCTTCAATAGATCGTTGGAACAGGATTCCAGCGCCTTGAGGGCTTTCGTCAGTGATGGAAGCGGGACATCCAATTCGAAATTTCCCTTGGAAGAAGCCTGGAAACCACCCAGCTTTTCGGCCTGCGCCAACTGATCGGCGGGCATCGATGTTTCGATGACTCGCACGCCGCGTGCGGGAAGGTCGGCCGATCGCATGTAAAAGCCATCGACTTCCGGGGCATTGCCAAACTTGAACGTGATCGGCCCTGCCCGCTCCTTTTTCTTGCCCTCGAGCGGCGTCAGGATCAATAGTTGGAAATAAGGGGATAAGGGCCGCGCCCGGATAACAATCCCCGGCCTACCGCCATCCGGCATCCGCACCAGCGCGCAGAAATTCTGCGCATATTCGACGACCCAGGCTGGTTTGGGCTTGGGCGCCGCATCTGCAGCGGAGGCATTGCCGGTGAGACCGAACAGGATAATATAGAAAAACAGCTCACGCATGCCGAAGATCTGCACCTTCCGCGTTGCTGGGGCAATGTTCGATGAGCATGGTGGGCGCGGCAGGGATTGAACCTGCGACCCCACCCGTGTGAAGGGTGTGCTCTACCACTGAGCTACGCGCCCATGCCCCAAAACTTTCGCCAAGAAGCGTGCGGGGTTGCCGATAGTGAAGCGCCGCTGGGCTGTCCAGCCTACTGCACCGCGTCCTTTAGGATACGTCCGGGGCGGAACTTGGGCTGGCTGCTGGCCTTGATCTGCATTGGCTCGCCGGTACGTGGATTGCGCCCCACCGATGCCTTGCGCCGAGTCACCGAGAAATTGCCGAAACCGACCAAGCGGACCTCGTCCCCGCGCTTCAATGCCGACGTGATCACTTCGAGCACCGTCTCGACCGCGCGCGACGAATCCGAGCGACTAAGTCCCGCGCGATCCGCAAGTTGGCCAATCAGATCCTGCTTATTCATACGACACTCCCACCCAATCCGCGGAGACTCGCGAAATTGTCCAGAATGCTTTTAAGGCAAGGTTCGTTAGCGAAGTCAAAACACTAGTGACGAACGGTTGGACTTTCCGCCGATCCGGCAGGCGAAACCACCGGCTCTGCGGCGTGTTCGTCGGCGTCGGTCCACTCGATCGGCTGCAACGGAGTCGACAGCGCCAAGGCCAGCACTTCATCGACATGCGCCACGGGATGAATTTCCAGATTATCCTTCACCGCCTGCGGAATCTCGGCGAGGTCTTTCTCATTCTCCGCCGGGATCAGCACAATGGTGATCCCGCCGCGCAACGCCGCGAGCAATTTTTCCTTCAACCCGCCGATTGGCAGCACGCGGCCGCGAAGCGTGACTTCGCCGGTCATTGCCACATCGCGGCGTACAGGGATCCCGGTCAGCGTCGAAATCATCGCGGTGACCATGCCGACACCCGCCGACGGGCCGTCCTTGGGCACTGCGCCTTCGGGCAGATGGACGTGGATGTCCTTGCGCGCGAAGATCGACGGCTTGATGCCATATGCCGGGGCGCGCGCCTTGACGAAGCTCATCGCCGCCTGGATCGATTCCTGCATTACTTCGCCGAGCTTGCCGGTGGTCTTGACCAGCCCCTTGCCCGGGACGGTGACCGCTTCGATGGTGAGCAATTCGCCGCCGACTTCGGTCCAAGCGAGCCCGGTGACCGCGCCAATCTGATCCTCTTCCTCGCCGACGCCGAAGCGATAGCGGGTCACGCCTAGATACTCGCCGACATTTTCGGCGGTCAGTTCGACCTTTTCCGTCTTGGCTTCGAGAATCTGGCGGAGCGACTTGCGCGCGACCTTGGCCAGCTCGCGCTCCAGCGTACGCACCCCGGCTTCGCGGGTGTAATGGCGCAGGATCGCGCGTAGGCCGCTTTCGGCGAACACCAATTCCTCGGCCTTGAGCCCATGCGCTTCCATCTGCTTGGGGATCAGGTGCCGACGCGCAATCTCGACCTTTTCATCCTCGGTATAGCCTTCAAGGCGGATTATCTCCATCCGGTCGAGTAATGGTTGCGGCATGTCGAGGCTGTTGGCGGTGGTGACGAACATCACGTCGCTGAGGTCATAATCCAGCTCGAGATAATGATCCTGGAAGCGATTATTCTGTTCGGGGTCGAGCACTTCTAGCAGCGCCGACGCGGGGTCGCCGCGGAAGTCGGTGCCGAGCTTGTCGATTTCGTCGAGCAGGAACAATGGATTGCTCGTCCCCGCTTTCTTGAGGTTGGTGATGATCTTGCCCGGCAGCGAGCCGATATACGTCCGGCGATGGCCGCGGATCTCCGCTTCGTCGCGCACACCGCCCAAGGACTGGCGCGCAAATTCGCGTCCCGTCGCACGCGCGATCGAGCGGCCGAGCGAAGTCTTGCCCACGCCCGGCGGACCGACCAGGCACAGGATCGGACCCTTTAGCCGGTTGGTGCGCGCCTGGACCGCGAGATAAGCGACGACCCGGTCCTTGACCTTTCCCAAGCCATAATGAGCCCCGCGGAGGAGCGCCTGCGCTTCGGCAATGTCGCGCTTGAGGCGGCTCTTCTTGCCCCATGGCAGGCCGAGCAGCACATCAAGATAATTGCGCGCGACGGTCGCTTCGGCCGACATCGGCGCCATGCCCTTGAGTTTCTTCAGCTCGGCGGTGGCGCGGGTGCGGGCTTCCTTCGACAAACGGGTCTTGCGGATCTTGGCGGCGAGTTCGGCCAGCTCGTCGCCATCCTCGCCTTCCTCATTGCCAAGTTCGCGCTGGATCGCCTTCAATTGCTCATTGAGATAATATTCGCGCTGGGTCTTCTCCATCTGGCGCTTGACGCGGCTGCGGATTTTCTTCTCGACCTGGAGCACGCCAAGCTCGCCCTCCATGAAGGCGAACACCATTTCGAGTCGGCGCGATGGATTGAGTTCGCCAAGCAGCGCCTGCTTGTCGCCGACCTTGATCGACAGGCTGGAGGCGACCGCATCGGCGAGAACCGACGGATCCTCAATCTCGGCCAGCTGAACCCCGGTTTCGGCGGGAAGCCGTTTGTTGAGCTTGGCATAGTTGTCGAACTGATCGACCACCGACCGCATCAATGCCTGCGCCTCGGGCTGGGTCGCTACTTCCTCGACAACATCTTCGACCCGCGCGGTCATGTGGCCGTCGGCCTCGACCAATTCGATCAGCTTGGCGCGGCGGACGCCTTCGACCAGTACGCGGACGGTGCCGTCGGGCAGCTTCAATAGCTGCATCGCCGTCGCGACGACGCCGAGATCGTAGAGCGAATCGCGGTCGGGATCATCTTCGCTTGGATCGAGTTGGGCGACCAGGAACAATTGCTTGTCGGCGGCCATCGCGGCTTCAAGCGCGGCGACCGATTTGTCGCGCCCGACGAACAACGGAACGATGCGATTGGGGAACACGACGATGTCGCGCAGCGGCAGGATTGGGAATGTCGAAGTCATGTTCCGTATATGGGAGGCCCTCAGGCCGAGCGCAACAACATCGTCCGCGTCGCCTCAGGCGGAGCGCAACAACAGCAAAGCGGGGAGGAAATTGTTAAGCGCGTGGACGGTGGCGACGAGCGCGATGGCCCCAAGCCGCCCTTTCCCGCGCCACGTCACATAAAGTGTCGAGAAGATCAGGAACGGCCACCAGATCACCATGCCCCACGCGGGCGCCGCGAGCGAATGGGCGATGCCCCACCCGATCGAGCTCAAGACCACCACCGCGAGCGGCGGCAGGATCAACAGCCCGATCTCGATCGCCAGCGCCATGATTATCGTTTCGAGCAACGGCGAAATGATCACGACGAGCAGGAAGGGGTATAGACCGCCCACGGGCAGGTCAGGCGCGGCGGCGTTAGGGAGCAGCCATCCTGCCAGTGTCGCCAATCCAAGCGCCGGGATCGACGATGTCAGCCACCCAACGATGATCGCCCGCAGCGGCCGCCGCGGTTCGAGCAGCGTCGCAAATCGTGCCCGGTCGATCAATTAAGCGGCTGCGTCGCCGCCCGAAGCGGTCGCTTTGTCCTTCTTGGCATAGACCCGCACCGGATCCTTCGACCCGGCGACGACGTCCTTGTCGACATGGACTTCATCGACCCCGTCCATCGAAGGTAGATCGAACATTGTGTCGAGCAGGATTGATTCGAGGATCGAGCGAAGCCCGCGCGCCCCGGTCTTGCGTTCGATCGCCCGCTTAGCGACCGAATGCAGCGCGTCTTCGGAGAACGCCAACTCGACATCCTCCATGTCGAACAATTTCTGATATTGTTTGACCAGCGCATTCTTGGGCTCGATCAAAATCTTGACTAGCGCTTCCTCGTCAAGGTCCTCGAGCGTGGCGATAACCGGCAGGCGACCGATGAATTCGGGGATCAGCCCGAATTTGAGCAAATCCTCGGGCTCGGTCGATTTCAGCGTTTCACCGGCGCGGCGATCCTCGGGTGCGGCGACATGCGCGCCG
>JBKJUB010000206.1:0-6473 GCA_046590765.1 Sphingomicrobium sp.
ACGGCGGGGTTGGGGTCGAGGGCATAGGATTTACCGCTGTCGGGATCGGTGAAGGCGAGGGTGCCGCGCCACCTGTCGATCAGATTGTCCCACGACGGCGCGGTCGAATCCTCGAAATCGGCCATGAACGTCTTCGCGCCCGAGTTGAGCGCGTTGATGACCATCTTGCGGGTGGTCGGGCCGGTAATTTCGACCCGGCGATCGGCGAGATCGGCGGGGGCCGGCGCTACCGTCCAGTCGGCGGCGCGGATCGCGGCGGTATCGGCGCGGAAGTCGGGCAGTTCACCCGCATCGTAGCGCGCCTGCACGACCAAGCGCGCGGCAAGGAGGTCGCGGCGGCGCTGGTTGAAGCGGCGGTGGATTTCGCCGAGCAGGTCAAGCGCGGCCGGGGTTAGGATTTCCCCGGCGCGCGGATGGTCGCTCGGGCTCGCCTCGACCAGCCGTTCGATAACCTCCTGGCTCACGCACGCGCCTCATGGGTGATGACGTAGCGCGTCGTCGCGCCGAGCCGGTCGCGGAAGGTCAGCCGCTGCCATTCGGTACGGGCGCGGACCGGATCGGGAAAAGGCCCCGAAATTTCCTCGGTTCCGGGGACAACTTCATCGAACTGGCAGTCGCGATATTCGCCGCCGATGACCCAAAATTTCTGTGTCATGATCAAAGCTCCTTAGGCTGCAACGGTTTCGAACTGGTCGGCTTCGGTCGATTGGGCCAGCGCAGTGGTCGATGAGGTGCCGGCCGAAAGGGTCAGTGCAACCTTGTCGAAATAGCCCGTGCCGACTTCGCGCTGATGGCGGGTGGCGGTGTAGCCCGCAGCCTCGGATGCGAATTCGGCCTGCTGGAGCCGCGAGTAAGCCGCCATGCCCTCGTCGCGATAGCCGCTGGCGAGCTCGAACATCGAATGGTTGAGGCTGTGGAAACCCGCGAGTGTGACGAACTGGAACTTGTAGCCCATCGCGCCGAGCTCCGACTGGAACTTGGCGATAGTGTCCTTGTCGAGCTTGGCTTCCCAGTTGAAGCTGGGCGAGCAATTATAGGCCAGCAACTTGCCCGGATATCTGGCGTGCACCGCCTCGGCAAAGGCGCGGGCGTCGTCGAGATCGGGGTTGCTGGTTTCCCACCACAACAGATCGGCATGCTCGGCGAAGGCGAGCCCGCGGGCGATGCAATGATCGAGCCCGGTGCCATCCTTCAAGCGGAAGAAGCCTTCGGGGGTGCGCTCGCCGGTCAGGAACGGACGATCGCGTTCATCAACATCGCTGGTGATCAGCTTGGCAGATTCGGCGTCGGTGCGCGCCACGACCAGGGTCGGAACCCCCATCACGTCGGCGGCGAGCCGCGCGGCATCGAGGTTGCGGATGTGCGCCTGGGTCGGGATCAGCACCTTGCCGCCGAGATGGCCGCACTTCTTTTCCGCCGCGAGCTGGTCCTCGAAATGAACCGCCGCAGCGCCGGCCTCGATATAGGCCTTCATGATTTCGAAGCAGTTCAGCGGCCCACCGAAACCGGCTTCGGCATCGGCAACGATCGGCACGAACCAATCGCGTTTCGCGCCCCCTTCCGACACTTCGATCTGGTCGGCGCGCTGGAGCGTGCGGTTGATCCGGCGGGCGAGTTCGGGGCCGGCATTGGCCGGATAGAGCGACTGGTCGGGGTACATTGCACCGGCGGTGTTGGCATCGGCCGCGACCTGCCAGCCCGAGAGATAGATGGCGTCGAGCCCGGCGCGGACTTGCTGCATCGCCTGATTGCCGGTGACGGCCCCAAGCGCGCGGGTAGGAGCGTCGCGCTTGAGCATTTCCCACAGCCGATTCGCGCCACGACGGGCGAGCGTTTGCTCGACCACGACCGAACCGCGCAATGCCTCGACCTCGGCGGTGCCGTAGCCACGGGTGATGCCGTCGAAGCGGCCGATTGGGGCGGGCACCAGTTGGTCAAAACTTGTCATCGTCGATCCTTCACGGGATTTCGTTGTATGTCGCAGCGCAGCAAACACCCGAATGCATCAAAGCGTCTCGGCAAAAAGAGTTTAGTTGTCACAAATTGACTTGTGATCTTTGAGCGAGATTGACAGTTTAGCCCAATGAGCAACGCCAAACTTTTCCTCGGCCAGCGTCTGCGCCGGCTTCGCCGCGACCGCGAGATGACCCAGACTGACATGGCAGCGAGCCTTGGGGTGAGCCCGTCCTACCTTAACCATCTCGAGCGCAACCAGCGCCCGGTGACCGCGGCGCTGCTGCTTAAATTGGCCGAGACATATGAAATTGATGTCCGCAGCTTTGCCGCTGGCGGGGGAACCCGAACCGGGCCCGACGAACTGGCCGAGATTTTCTCCGACAGCCTGCTCGGCGATCTTGGGGTGCCGCGTTACGAGCTGGCCGAACTAGCAAACAACTCGCCATCGGTCGCCGATGCCATTGCCCGGCTGTATGCCGCGTTGAAGGAAGTCGACCGCAACCCCGACCTCGCTTCGGGGGGCGACGCGCGCGCGCTGGTGACGCCCGAAAATTGGGTGCGCGATTACATCCAGCAGCACCGCAACCATTATCCGGCGCTCGAGGCAGCGGCGGAGACGTTGGGCGGGGCGCTGAGCGATCCCTTGTCGATGGCCGAGCCGATGCGGCGGCGACTGAAGGAGGCGTGGGGGATCAGTGCGCGGGTGGTGCCCCAGGCCGAGCTTGGCAATGCCAGCCAAATGTTCGATTCCGAGCGGCGCCTGTTTTTGATCTCGTCACTGCTGCGCGCCGAGAATCGGACCTTCGCACTGGCGTACCAGCTGGCGCTGACCGAATTTTCCGAGGTGATCGACAAGATGGTCGCCGACGCCGCCCCGCCCGACAAGGGGATTGGCGAACTGCTCCATATGAGCCTCGCCAATTACGCCGCCGGGGCGATCATGATGCCTTACGGCCGATTCCTTAAAAGCGCCGAGGAATATCGTTATTCGATCGACCGATTGTGCGGCGATTATGGCGCTAATGTCGAACAGGTCGCTCACCGGCTGACAACGCTTGGCCGGGCCGGCGCGCGCGGGGTGCCGTTCTTCATGCTGCGGGTCGATCCGGCGGGCAACATCTCCAAGCGCTATGCCGGCGAGAATTTCCCCTTCTCCCGGTTCGGCGGAACGTGCCCGCGGTGGAACCTCCACGCCGCCTTCCAGGTCGCGGGGCAGGCGGTGACGCAGGTGATCGAGACCCCCGATGGCCAGCGTTACTTCACCGTCTCGCGGACAATCGAGCGTCCGATCAAGACCGGGCTCACCACCGGGCTGCAGGCCGTCGGGCTGGGATGCGACCTGAAACATGCCCACAAATTGCATTGCGCCGACGGGGTAGATTTCGGCAACCCGGCGGTGACGCCGGTCGGGCCAGCGTGCGCGATCTGCCCGCGCATCGACTGTTCGGACCGGGCAACGCCGCCGGCCGGGCGGATGCTGGCGATCGACACATCGCGCAAGACGATCTCGCCTTATCCGTTCGTCACGGGCTGAGGCTTTGCTTTTGAGTGGAGAGCTTGGCAAAGGCGGCAGCCATGACGACTGATCCCGAAACGCTTCGCGACACTTGGACCCGGCGCATTGCGGAGGCGGGCAATGCCGGCGCGCTCGAGGCATTGCGCGTGGCGGCGCTGGGCAAGGCTGGCGAAGTGACCGCGTTACTCAAAACGATGGGCGCGCTGTCACCCGAGGAGCGGCAGGAGCGCGGGCCGCGGATCCACGCACTGCGTGAGGCGGTGAGCGCGGCGCTGACGGCGAAGAAAGACGAGCTCGACAATGTCGAGCTCGACCGGCGGCTGGCGACCGAGCGGGTCGATCTGTCCTTGCCGGCGCGCGACACCCCGAAGGGTTCGGTTCACCCGGTGAGCCAAGTGATGGACGAGCTGGCGGAGATTTTCGCCAACCTAGGCTTTGCGGTCGCCGAAGGGCCCGAGATCGAGGACGACTGGCACAATTTCACCGCGCTCAACATTCCCGAGACTCATCCGGCGCGGGCGATGCACGACACGTTTTACGTGGGCGAGGGCGCGGAGCAGCGCGTGCTGCGGACGCATACTTCGCCGGTACAAATTCGCACCATGATGAGCCAGCAACCACCGATCCGCATCATCGCGCCGGGGCGGGTCTATCGCAGCGACAGTGACGCGACCCACACCCCGATGTTCCACCAGATCGAGGGGCTGGTGATTGATCGCGGGATCCACATGGGGCATCTCAAATGGACGCTCGAGACGTTTTTAAAGGCATTCTTCGAGCGCGACGATATCGTGCTTCGCCTGCGCCCGAGCTATTTCCCGTTCACCGAGCCATCGGCCGAAGTCGATGTCGGCTGGTCGATGGAGAAGGACCGCCGCGTGGTCGGCGGCTCCGAAGGATGGATGGAAGTGCTGGGCAGCGGGATGGTCCATCCGCGGGTGATCGCGGCGTGCGGGCTTGACCCCGACGAATGGCAGGGCTTCGCCTTCGGCACCGGGGTCGATCGTCTGGCGATGCTCAAATATGGCATCGATGACCTCCGCGCCTTCTTCGACAGCGATTTGCGGTGGATGAAGCATTACGGCTTCCGCTTCCTCGATGTGCCGACGCTGAGCGGGGGAGTCGGGGCATGAAGTTCACGTTGAGCTGGCTCAAGGAGCATTTGAATACGAGTGCCGATGCCGAGACGGTCGCGAAGACGCTGACGCGGATCGGGCTGGAGGTTGAAAGCGTCGACAATCCGGCCGAGGCATTGAAACCGTTCGTCATTGCCAAGGTGCTGACTGCCGAACGTCATCCGCAGGCGGACAAGCTGCAGGTGCTGTCAGTCGATACCGGGCGCGGGCCGCCGCTGCAGGTGGTGTGCGGGGCGCCCAATGCGCGGGCGGGACTGATCGGCGTGTTCGGCGGGCCGGGGACTTATGTGCCGGGGAGCGATTTCACGCTGAAACTGGCGTCGATTCGCGGGGTCGAATCGAACGGGATGATGTGTTCGGCGCGCGAATTGCAGCTGGGCGAAGATCATGACGGAATCATCGAGCTTGCTGCCGATGCGCCGGTGGGGACGAGCTTTGCCGATTTCGCTGGGCTCGACGATGCTGTGCTCGACGTTGCGATCACCCCCAACCGGCAGGATTGCATGGGCGTGCGGGGGATCGCGCGCGATTTGGCGGCGGCAGGTCTGGGGACCATGCGACCATTAGCCGAGGTCTATCGCCAGCCGTCGACCGCGCCGGTCGAGGGCGAAGGTTCGCCGCCCGACGTCCGCACGGACGATCCTGAGGGCTGCCCGGCATTTTTCGCGCAAGCCGTGAGCGGGCTGGTCAACGGCGAATCGCCCGACTGGCTCAAGGCCAAGCTCAAGGCGATCGGGCAGAAGCCGATTTCGGTATTGGTCGATATTACCAATTTCATGACGGTCGATCTCGGCCGGCCATTGCACGTCTATGACCGCGCCAAGCTGAGCGGCGCATTGGTCGCGCGCAAGGCCCGGGCGGGCGAGAGCGTGGTCGCGCTTAACGGCAAGACCTATACGCTCGACGAAACGATGACGGTGATCGCCGACGACGCCCAGGTCCACGACATCGGCGGGATCATGGGCGGCGAGCATAGCGGGGTGTCGGCGGGGACCACCAACATCTTGATCGAATGCGCCTTTTTCGACCCCGAGCATATCGCGCGGACGGGGCAGAAATTGCTGCTGACCAGCGATGCGCGGACACGGTTCGAGCGCGGGGTTGACCCGGCGTTTCTCGACGAGGGGCTGGCGATCGCGACGCGGCTGGTGATCGAGCATTGTGGCGGCACGGCGAGCCCGGTGGTGCGCGCGGGCGAACCGCCGGTGGCCGAGCGGCGGGTGGCGTTCGTGCCCGAGCGAGCGAAGTCGCTCGGCGGGATCGATGTGCCCGAGGCGGAGCAGGTCGCCATCCTCGAGCGGCTGGGTTTCACGATCGACGGTCGCGAGGCGGTGACCCCGAGCTGGCGGCGTGACGTCGACGGCAGCGCCGATTTGGTCGAGGAAGTGGTGCGGATGGTGGGGTATGACAATATCCCCTCAACCCCCTTGCCGCGCGCTGACGGGGTGGCCCGGGCGACAGCGATACGCGGGCAGATGGTCGAGCGCAAATTGCGGCGCGCTGCGGCTGCTAGAGGTCTCGACGAGGCGATCAACTGGAGTTTCATCGGCGAGGCGGAAGCTGGACTGTTCGGCGGCGCGGCGCATGTGCTGGTCAACCCGATCAGCGAAGAGATGAAGCATATGCGCCCGTCGCTGATCCCCGGGCTGGTGGCGGCGGCGCGGCGCAATGCGGTTCGCACTGCGAGCAGTATATGCTTGTTCGAAGTGGGTCGGCGATATTTGGCGGACGGCGAGAAGCCAACGGTCGGATTGGTGCTTGCCGGAGAGCGAACGCCGCGCGGATGGCACAGCGGAAAATCCCACTTTTTCGATGTGTTCGACGCCAAGGCAGACGTGCTGGCGTTGCTCGAGGCAGGCGGCGCG
>JBKJUB010000048.1:0-3498 GCA_046590765.1 Sphingomicrobium sp.
GTCGGCCCACACCCGGTCGATCGGATTAATGCCCACCGCCACCAGCTCGGCGCCCTTGGCGGCGAGTTGCTCCCTGGCCTGATTGACCCAGTCCGACGTGTGCAGCCACGGGTCGTATCCGATCCGCGCGCCGCTCGGCGCATGCTCGCGGAGCCATTCGGCGGCGCTCGTCTCGGGCACCGATTGGTAACTCCACTCCGATCCGCTGACCTGGCTGCGAACTTGCAACGTATAGCGCCCGTCGGTGAAGATCGCGGCTTGCTCGGGCAGCACCACCGCCGACCCGGCCGATCCCTTGAACCCCGTCAGCCACTCGAGCCGCTGGGCGTAGCTGCCGACATATTCGCTCATATGCTCGTCGGTCAGCGGCACCACGAACCCGTCGAGCCGGTCGCGCTTCAACTGATCACGAAGCGCGGCGAGACGGTCGGCGTAGGAAGACATGGGCTTACTCCTTGTTGCCCGCTAGATAGACCCCCGACACGCGTTTCGCCAATGCCCGGAGAATGAATGACCCTGCCCCAGCCCCCGATCGCCGCGCGCAAGCCCCACCAAGTCACGCATCACAACGTCACCCTGACCGATGATTGGGCGTGGCTCCGCGATCCGGCCTATCCCGAGGTCACTGACGTCGAGGTGCTCGATTATCTCAAGGCGGAGAATGCCTATTTCGAGGCTGCGATGGCGCCGCATGGCGAGCTGATCGAAGGGCTGTTCCAGGAGATGAAGGGACGGATCAAGGAGGATGATTCGTCGCCGCCATTGAAGGACGGCAATTGGCTATACTGGACCGCGTATAAGGAAGGGACGCAATATCGTCTGTGGTACCGGCGTCCGATCGCCGGCGGTGACGACCAGCTGATCTTCGACGAAAACGCCGAGGCCGAGGGCAAGGATTATTTCCGGCTGGGTGCGTTCGCGGTCAGCCCCGATGGCAGCCGCCTCGCCACCCTGGTTGACGATGACGGTTCGGAGCGGTTCAAGCTCGTCGTCCGCGATCTCGCCACTGGCGAAAACCTCGAAACCGTCACCGCCGTCGGCATCGGCCAGCCGGTGTGGACCAGCGACTCCGGCGGGCTCGTGTTCACCGAGGTCAACGACCAGTGGCGCAGCTATCGCGCGCGTTATCACCGCATCGGCGCCGACCCCGCCGCCGCGATCACGCTCTACGAGGAAAGCGACGACATCGCTTTCTCGGTCGGCGTCGGCCGCACCACCGATTTGTCGCTGATCCTCATCTCGACCGGCAATAACAGCTCGAACGAAGTTCGCTTTGTGTCTTCTGCCGATCCGGCCTCGCCGCTGACCATGATCCGCCCGCGCACCCCCGACGTTCAATATGAAGTCGATTGCGCGCACGGCAAATTGTGGATCCTGACCAACGACGATCACGTCAATTTCCGCATCGCCTCGGCCGATCCCGCGCGCCCCGCCGACTGGACCACCATCCTCGCCGGGAGCGACCGCACCTATCTGCGCGGCATCGCGTCGCACCGCGACCACCTCCTGATCACCAGCCGCGTCGACGGCCTCGACCAGCTCACCCTGCGCGATTACGCCACCGGCAACGAGACCCGCGTTCCCTTCGCCGAGGCCAGCTATAGCGCCGGTTTCTCGGGCAACCCCGACTATGCGCCGGATGCCTATCGCTTGCACTATTCGTCGATGGTCACCCCCGGCACGGCCTATGATTATCACCCTGCCGACGACCGCCTCGAAACGCTCAAGGTGCAGGAAATTCCCTCGGGCTATGACGCCTCGCTCTACGTCACCGACCGGCTGATGATCGCCGCACGCGACGGCAAAATGGTCCCGGTCTCCGTGCTGCGCCGCCGCGACTCCGCGCTCGACGGGTCGGGCAAGCTCTTCATCTACGCTTATGGCGCGTACGGCATGGCGATCCCGCCGAGTTTCTCGACCGCGCGGTTGAGCCTGGTAGATCGCGGAGTCGCCTTCGCAATCGCCCACATCCGCGGCGGCGATGACCTGGGCTATCAATGGTTCCTCGACGGCAAACTGACCAAGCGCACCAATACCTTCAACGATTTCGTCGATGTCACCCGTGGGTTGATCGACGCCGGTTACGCCACGGCCGGCAACATCGGCGCACAGGGTGGGTCGGCCGGCGGGGAGTTGATGGGCGCGGTGATCAACCAGGCGCCCGAGCTTTACGGTGCGGTCGTCGCCGACGTCCCGTTTGTCGATGCGCTCAACACCATGCTCGACGATACGCTGCCGCTGACGCCGGGCGAATGGACCGAATGGGGCAATCCGATCACCGATCCGGACGCGTTCGACCTGATCCGCAGCTATAGCCCGTACGACAATGTCACCGCCACGGATTATCCGCCGCTGATGATCACCGGCGGCCTCCACGATCCGCGCGTGACGTACTGGGAACCGGCCAAATGGGCGGCCAAGCTCCGCGCCACCAAGACCGATCGCAACCTGCTGCTGCTGAAGATCAATATGGGCGCTGGTCATGGCGGCAAATCGGGCCGCTGGAACCACCTCCACGAAATCGCCGAAGCCTATGGCTTCATCCTCACCCAGCTAGGAGCGGCATGAACGCCCGACCCATCTTCGAGCGCACCGTCACCGCGCTCCCCGAGCACATCGACGAACTCGGTCACGTCAATAATGCGGTGTGGGTGCAGTGGATCCAGGAGGTCGCGCTCGACCATTGGTATTCGGCCGCAACGCCCGCCCATCAGGAGGCGTACTTCTGGGTCGTCGTCCGCCACGAGATTGATTATCTCCGCCCCGCGTTCGACGGCGAGACGTTAACCGGCCGCACCTGGGTCGGCGAGGCTCCCAAGGGCGCACGGTTCGACCGACACATGGAATTTGTCGGCGCGGACGGCAAAGTCCGGGTCCGCGCGGTGACCGTATGGGCGATCATCGACAAGGCCGCTGGCCGCCCGATTCGCGTTCCCGCCGAAGTAGTGGCGCCGTTCATGGAGCCGCGCTAAGCTTGGCCCCATGACGCGGCCGCTACTCCACGATTATTTCCGTTCCTCGGCCGCGTACCGGGTGCGGATCCTGCTCAACCTAAAGGGTATCGATTACGATCGCCATTCGGTCAATTTGGCCGAAGGCGCGCAAAAAGACCCCGCTTATCGCGCGCTCAATCCGCAAGGCTTCGTGCCGATGCTCGAGATTGACGGATTGAAGCTCACCCAGAGCCTGTCGATCGCGGTCTACCTCGACCAGACCCGCCCCGATCCGTTGCTGATGCCGCGCGATCCCGCCGATGGGGCACACGTCCGCGCACTGGCGCTGACGGTGGCGTGCGACATCCACCCGCTCAACAACCTCCGCGTGCTCAAATATCTGTCGGGCACGCTCGACGCGACCCAGGACCAGTCCGACGCCTGGTATGCGCATTGGGTGACCGAGGGCCTCGCCGCGCTCGAAGCCCTCGCTGCGCCCCGCGCTGGCGCTTTCCTGTTCGGCGACTCTCCGACATTGGCCGACGTCATGCTCGTGCCCCAGCTT
>JBKJUB010000001.1:0-8376 GCA_046590765.1 Sphingomicrobium sp.
TGCCGCGATCCTGGCCCAAGCCACCCCGCGCAGCCTGGTGATCCTCGACGAGATCGGGCGCGGGACATCGACTTATGACGGGCTGGCGATTGCCTGGGCAGTGGTCGAGGCGATGCACGACGAGGTCAAGGCGCGAACCTTGTTCGCGACGCATTATCACGAGCTCACCCGTCTCGCCGACCGGCTCGATGCGCTGTCGCTGCACCATGTCCGCGCGCGCGAGTGGAAAGGCGACTTGGTCTTGCTCCACGAGCTTGCCGACGGCCCCGCCGATCGCAGCTACGGAATCGCTGTGGCGCGGCTTGCGGGCTTGCCGCCGACGGTGGTGGCGCGCGCGAAATCGGTGCTCTCCAAGCTGGAGGCGGGGCGCGACGCGACTGGCGGGATCGCCGCCGGGCTCGATGATCTGCCCCTGTTCGCCGCCGCCTTGCCCGAGCCCGAAACGGTCAATCCGCTGGCCGCAGCGATCGCGGCGATTCATCCCGACCAGTTGACCCCGCGCGAGGCGCTCGATGCGTTGTACGAATTGAAGCGGGTCGCGGCGGAGCAGGGCTGATGCCCAGCCCGCGGTTCGCTTTGATCGAGGAACGCCGAGCGATCATCGACCGTCGCGCGGTGGCCGACCGGATTGTCGCCGCGCCCGGATCGAGCAATGCGATTTTGGCCGAGGCGCTGGCCGCCGGGCGCGCCGAAATCGAAGCACGACTGGTCGCCGAGCCAGCGCGTGGGCGGATGGCGGCGGCGTCCCATGCCTTCCTTGCCGACCAGATCGTCCGGCTGGCCTTTGACGGGGCGGCGGCGCGGATTAGCGGCGAGGTTGCGACGCGGATCGCACTGGTCGGGATTGGCGGCACCGGGCGCGGCGAGATGGCGCCGTATAGCGATATCGACCTGCTGTTCCTGGTCCGGGCCGAGGACAGCGGCGACGCGCAACAGTTAATCGAGGCCACGCTCTACGCCTTGTGGGATCTGAAGCTCAAGATCGGCCACGCGGTCCGCACCCCTGACGAACTGGTCGCGTTAGCCACGGAGGATATGAGCATTCGCACCGCCTTCCTCGAAGCGCGCTGGATCTGGGGCGATGCGGGGCTGTTCGATGGCGCCAATGCGCGGTTTCGCAAAGAAGTGGTGGCAGGCAGCGGAAAGGCGTTCGTGGCGGCGAAACTGGCCGAGCGCGACGTTCGCCATATCCGCACTGGCGACAGCCGCTATTTGGTTGAGCCCAACGTCAAGGACGGCAAGGGCGGCTTGCGCGATCTGCACACGCTTTACTGGATCGCCAACCATCTGTTCGGCATCGAACGGCGCGAAGGGCTGGTCGAGGCGGGGCTGCTCAGCGCGCAGGAGTTCCGCCGCTTCGAACGCGCCGAGCGCTTCCTGTGGTCGGTGCGATGCCACCTCCACCTTGCCGCCGGGCGCGCCGAGGAACGGCTTGGGTTCGACAACCAGCCGGGGATCGCGCGCGCGCTGCGCTATGCCGAGCGGCCGGGCAAATCGGCGGTCGAACGGTTCATGCAATTCTATTTTCTGCAGGCCAAGGCGGTCGGCGATCTGACCGGCATTTTCCTCGCCCAGATCGACGAGCAAATGGCGCGCGAGGGGCGGCGGTTTGTGCTCCCAACTTTCCGGCGGCGGCCCGCAAAGCTCAACGGATTCAGCCTCGATCGCGGACGACTATCGATCCCAAGTGAGGGCTTTCTGGCCGAAAAGCCGGTGCGGCTGGTCGAACTGTTTGCGCTGGCCGCGCGCGAGGGGCTCGAAATCCATCCCAGCGCGATGCGCGCCGCGGCGCGTGATGCCCGGCTGGTCGACCAGGTACGTGACGATCCCGCCGCAAATGCGTTGTTCATTGAGGTGCTTACCAGCAAGTCCGCGCCCGATCTGGTGCTGCGCTGGATGAACGAGGCGGGGGTGTTCGGACGCTTCGTGCCCGACTTTGGCAAAGTCGTCGCGCAAATGCAGTTCGACATGTATCACCATTATACCGTCGACGAGCATTCGATCCGCGCGATCGGGTTGCTGGCCAAGATCGAGCGCGGCGAACTGGCCGAGGACCATCCGCTGTCGACGGCCTTATTCCGCCAGATCGGGTCGCGGCGAACGCTTTATGTGGCGATGCTGCTGCACGACATCGCCAAGGGGCGAAAGGGCGATCATAGCGTGCTCGGCGAACAGGTTGCGTTGGAGCTGGGGCCGCGCTTCGGGCTCGATCCCGCAGAGACCGAGACGGTGGCGTGGCTGGTGCGCAATCATTTGCTGATGAGCGCCACCGCCTTCAAGCGCGACCTGGCCGACACCAAGACAATCGACGATTTCGCCGCCGCCGTGCAAAGCCCCGAGCGACTTCGACTGTTGCTGATGCTGACCGTGGTCGACATTCGCGCGGTTGGCCCGGGGACGTGGAACGAGTGGAAGCGGCAATTGCTGCGGACGCTTTACGACGCGGCGGAGGAACGGCTTCGGCTGGGCCACAAGCAACGCGGGCGAAGCGAGCAAGTGGCTTGGCGGCAGGCCGAACTGGCGACCGAACTGGGCTGGTCGGGCGCGGCGGCGCGGGCGCATGCGCGGCGATTGCCCGATTCTTATTGGCTGGCTGAACCGCCGGCATGGCAGATTGCTAATGCACGCCAGATTGCGGCGGCGGAATCGCGCATCGGCGAGCTGCAGCCGAGCGTGGTCGCGGGCGACGAGGAAGGATCGGGGGCGACCCGGATCAGCATCTTCGCGCCCGATCGACCGGGATTATTTTACCGCATTGCGGCGGCACTGGCCGGGGCCGGGGCGTCGATCATCGATGCTCGGATCCACACCAGTCGCGACGGGATGGCGATCGACAATCTGCTCGTTCAGGATGCGCAGCGGCGCGCCTATGCCGACAAGAAATTGCGGGCCCGATTGGTCAAGGCGGTCGAACTCGCGCTGGCCGGCGGGGAGCTGCCGTCGTCATCGCCGAGCCCGCCGCTGCCGCGCCGCCGCGCTGCCTTCGCAGTCGCGCCCTCGGTGGTCATCGCCGAGCGGGCATCGACCCGGACGACGGTGGTCGAGGTCAATGCGCGCGACCAAAGCGGGCTGCTGGTGCGGCTGGCGCTGGCGATCCACCAGCTCGGCCACCAAATCCATTCGGCGCATATCGCGACCTATGGCGAACGCGCGATCGACACATTCTACCTGACCAACGCGGCGGGTCGAAAGCTCAACGCCGCCGAGATTGAGGCGCTTCGTACCGGCTTGTCTGATGCCGCCGGAAAGACCGACCGAACAAGTCGCGCCGCTTAAAGAAAAAGGCCCCGCCGAATGGCGAGGCCTTGATCTTCGTGAAGCAGGCGATTGCCTTAACCGCGCTCCGGCTCCGGCGGCGGCGGCGGAGGAGGCGGCGGTGGCGGGCACGCATCGGTCGCCAGAATCACCGAGCCGTCGGCGCAGGTCTGGGTCGCCGGTGCGGGCGGCGGCAGCGGCGGCGGCGGCGGCGGAAGCGCCTCGACCGGGCGTGCAGCGCGGAACTTGGCCTTGAGCGTCATGCCGAACGTCCGCGGTTCGCCAAGGAAGGCACTGAACAGCTGGGTCGCCTTGTTGGGGAAGCCTGTGCCCGGAAGCAGCGCGGTGCAATAACCGGCTTGCGCGCCACGTTCGGTGCAGCTGCCCTGCAGCGGCGTGTCGAACGCGACCTGCTTGTAATGGGCATCGAACAAATTCTGCACCCACAGCTCGACGCCCCACATGCCATCGCGGCCGTTCAAGCCGACCCGACCGTTGACTACCGAGAAGCCCTGCTGGGTCTTTTCAAGGTCGAGATCAGACCCGGTGTTGAAGCTGCTCGTGTGGCGGGCATCGATATAGAACAGACCGCGCAGGCCGTTCGAGCCGATCGACGGGGTCCAGCCGAACGAGCCGGTGACCGCCAACTCAGGCGCATTCGACAGGTTGCGGCCCGGCAGCTGGAACAGCTGGTTGGACAAAGCCGCGCCGTTGGCCCCGACCAAATTCTGGCGATATTTGGTCTGGACGTAGGTCATCCCGACATTGAGACGAACATTGCTGAACGGACGGGTGAAGATTTCCAGTTCCGCACCTTGCGAGATGACGCCACCCTTGATCTTGCCAGCGCAGGCACCGGTTGTTGAACTGCTGTCCGTATCGGTACCGTTGAGGTCATCACCGCAGCTGTTGACCGTCGCTACCTCGAAGTTGAGGCCGTTGAAGGTGTTGAGCTGGAAGTCGCGGAAGTTCTGATGGAACAAGGCGAAGTTCACGTCGATCCCGCGGCCGTTATACTTCATCCCTAATTCCAACGCATTGTTGATTTCGGGAGCGAATTGAAGCGAGCGCAGCGTGGCGGTCGAGAGGATTGCACCGTTGGCCGCAGTCGAGTTGACCCTACTGCGTGGCAAGGATGCACGGTCAAGGTTGAAGCCGCCCGCCTTATACCCGCGCGAGAAGCTTCCGTAGAGCAAGATTGAGTCGATCGGCTTCCAGCTCAGCACGGCCGTTCCGGTCCACTTGTTTTCCTTCTTGCTGTCGCTGTCGGAAAACGTCCCGAAACCCGACGAGTCTCTTGCGCCGGGTACCGACGGAATGACGCACGGCAGGGTCTGGAGAGATGCAAGTACGCTTCCGGAGAAAAAGGCGCACAACGTATTATTGTCGCGCAGCTCGGCGTCGAGTTCTTTCTTGTCGTGGGTATAGCGAACGCCAAGCGTCAGCTTGAGCCGATCGGTGAGCGAAATGATGTTGTGGGTGAACACCGAGAAGTTGGTGTCGGTCTGATTATATTCGTCTTCGGAGACAACGCCGGTGAAGGTGCGCCCACCCGACAGGTTGCTGAACCCGCTGTTGGTGAACGTTGGACCACCGAAAACCCCAAGTCGCGCGAAGGCTGCAAAGACCGGTTGCTGCACGAGGGGAACGAACGGGAAGAGACCAGTGGCAATCGCCGTATTTATGCATGTCGGGCTGCTGGTCTGGACCAGCAACGCGCCCGCTGCGGCGGCCGCCGGAATACCCGAGTTAATAAAGCCGTTGGCGAAGTTGTTGGCCGCCAAACACTGGGCGTAACGTGAATAATCCGCACCGTAAGACAGATTGTCCTTCACGCGCAGTTTCTCGGACATGAAGAAGCCGCCGACCAACCAGTCGAGCCGGTCGCCAAAGGCGGTGCCCTGGAGGCGCAATTCCTGGGTGAAGGTCTTGAAGCGGTTGGCCGATCCGCCGCTGCCGTCGCGGTAGAGGATGTCGAGATTGTTGAAATCGGCATCCTGGCCGCGCTCGAGCTCATTGACCCGGTAAGCGGTGATCGAGGTCAGCTCGGCGTTGCCGAAGTCATAATTGATTTCCGCCGACAAACCGTAATCGACGACGTCGCTATTATAGCTGCGCCCCGGGGTGACCGAAACTTTGCGGCGGTAGGGATCATCGTTGATCACCCCGCCGAGGCCGCGCAGGATGTTGGCGATCGTCGACGGCTGGTTGAACCCATTATTGGGCGAGACCGCGAAATAGTCGCGGGTCGGCAAGTAAACTGCGGCGCAGCATTCTTCGTTGCGCTTCGAATAATCGCCGATGATCCGGACCGACAGATTATCGGTCGGTTGATACAGGATCTGCCCGCGCAGCAACCAGCGGTTGCGGTCGTTGACCCGGTCACCCGAGATGACGTCCTTCAGAAAGCCGTCGCGCTTCGTGTACACGCCGTCGATCCGGGCGGCGATCGTGTCGGTGATCGCACCGGTCACCCCAAGGTCGATGCGGCGCAAATTATAATTGCCGATCGTCGCTTCGCCATAAGCCTCGGTGGTGAACTTGGGCTTGGCGGTGATGACGTGAATCAGGCCCGACGAGGCGTTACGGCCGAACAAGGTGCCTTGCGGCCCGCGCAGCACTTCGATCCGGTCGACCGGCCCGAGTTCGGTCAGTCCGGTGCCGATGCGGCTGCGATAGACGCCGTCGATGAACACCGCGACCGAGCTTTCGAGTCCGGGATTGTCACCGACCGTGCCGATGCCGCGGATACGAGCGCCGCCGGCGCCGGCTTCGGATGAGGTCGAGGACACGAGCAACGACGGGCTGACCTGGTTAAGGCCGCGAAGATCGACCGCGCCTGAATTCTTCAGCGTGTCGGCGGTGATCGCCGAGACTGCGAGCGGAATATCGCTAAGCGCTTCACTGCGCCGAGTCGCGGTGACGATGATCGCGTCCTGATCGACCGCTTCGGCGGCCTTGGCTTCGGTGTCGACCGACGCGGCTTCAACCGGGGCTTCCGACGGAGTCGCCGGTGGCGCGGTGGTGGTCTGGGCGAAAGCAGGTGTCGTGAGGACCGTCAGTCCCGCCGAAAGCAGCCAAATCGATTTGCGCATATTATCCTCCCCAATTTCCGGCCGCGCCTTTTGCCAGGCGCGTTACGGATCGGGTGGAAAGCTAATCCAAGCCGCCGCGACAAGGAAGCGAAGCAAAGGGGTCTGGTGCGCGAAAGCTGAGCTTTGCGACAAAAATGCTACACGTCGGTAGAAAGCCCGAGTTTCCGTAACGGCAATTATTTGGGCGACAGCACCATCAGCATCTGGCGGCCTTCCATCCGGGGATGGGCCTCGATCTTGGAGATGCTCGATGTCTCCTCGGCAGCGCGCTGGAGCACCGCCATGCCGAGCTGGCCGTGGGCCATTTCGCGACCGCGAAAGCGCATCGTCAGCTTGACCTTGTCGCCATCTTCCAGGAACTCGACGACCTTTTTCATCTTGGTCTGATAATCATGGTCGTCGATGTTCGGACGCATCTTGATCTCCTTGATCTCCTGCGTCTTCTGCTTCTTGCGCTGCTCGTTGGCTTTTTTCTGCGCTTCATATTTGAAGCGGCCAATGTCGAGATATTTGGCAACGGGCGGATCGGCACCGGGGCTGATCTCGACCAGGTCGAGGCCCACGCCCGCCGCCTGCTCGATCGCCTCCTTGGTGAACATCACGCCCAGATTTTCGCCATTTTCGTCGATCACCCGAACCTTCTGGGACTGGATGAATTCGTTATAGCGAGGGCCGGTGAAGGCCGGTGGCGTCATTGCTCGACGCTGATTGGGCGGTGGTATAGCGAAGTCTCCGGAGTCGTTGGTTAAGGCGGCGAGTTAGGGCTTCGCGCTCCAATTGGGAAGGGCGCGCGCCATGGCTCAGTCGTTTTTGCGGGCCTTGTGGCGTTAAGTCACCTCAAGTCGGGCGGGATCGCTTCGGCGGACATCATCGCCAGCGCCTCGTCGAAGCTCATCACCTTTTGATATTCGTCGCTGCCGAGCCGACGGATCGCCACTGTCCCCTCCTCCGCCTCGCGCTTGCCGACGACCAGCAGCAACGGGACCTTGGCGAGGCTGTGTTCGCGCACCTTATAGTTGATCTTCTCGTTGCGCAGGTCGGCCTCGACGCGGAGGCCGGTGGCCTTGAGCCTGGCGACTACCCGGTTGGCATAATCATCGGCATCGCTGACGATCGTCGCGACCACCGCCTGCACCGGTGACAACCACAGCGGGAAGCGCCCCGCATGATGTTCAATCAGGATTCCGATGAACCGCTCGAACGTGCCGAGGATCGCGCGGTGAAGCATCACCGGGCGATGGCGCTCGCCGTCTTCGCCGACATAGCTCGCGTCGAGCCGCTCGGGCAGCACGGTATCGGTTTGGATCGTGCCGACCTGCCACGTCCGGCCGATTGCGTCAGTCAAATGGAATTCGAGCTTGGGGGCGTAGAAGGCACCCTCGCCGGGTAATTCCTCCCATTGATACTGCTCGGTATCGCGCCCGGCCGCCTTGACCGCGTCGCGCAGCGACTGTTCCGACCAGTCCCACATTGCGTCGGTCCCGAACCTTTGGTCGGGGCGAAGCGCGAGCTTGATCGCATAACTGTCGAACCCGAGATCCTTGTAGACGCTGTCGAGCAGGTCACAGAAATCCTTCACCTCGGCGATCAACTGATCTTCGGTGACGAAAATGTGGGCATCGTCCTGGGTGAACTGGCGCACCCGCATGATCCCGTGGAGCGCGCCGTGCGGCTCGTTGCGGTGGCAGCAGCCGAATTCGGCCATGCGGATCGGCAGGTCGCGGTAGCTGGTGATGCCCTGCTTGAAGATCAGCACATGCGCCGGGCAGTTCATCGGCTTCAACGCCATCAGATCGGCGGTGCCCGAGACCACCGGGGCGTCATCCTCGACGCTTGGAATTTCGTCGGGGACGACGAACATATTCTCGCGATATTTGCCCCAATGGCCGCTCTTCTCCCACTGCTTCGCGTCCATCAGCTGGGGAGTCTTGACCTCGGCATAGCCCGCGGCGTCGAGGCGGCGGCGCATGTACGCCTCGAGCTGGCGCCACAGGATGAAGCCCTTGGGGTGCCAGAAGACGCTGCC
>JBKJUB010000134.1:0-2984 GCA_046590765.1 Sphingomicrobium sp.
GACCATGAAGGTAAGGGTGCCGCCGTCGGCCGCCGCGATCCCGCCGCTCACCGGGGCGTCGACCATCGTGAAGCCCGCCGCCTGCGCCTCGGCCTCGACCGACTTGGCGGTGGCGACATCGATCGTCGAGCAATCGATGAGCAACGCCGATTTTGACGCGTTGGGGAAGACGGTGGTGCGGTAGACCTCGGCGACATGCTTGCCCGCGGGGAGCATGGTGACGACCGCCTCGGCATTCGCGACGGCGGCTTCAGCGCTCGCCGCGATCGAGCAGCCATTCGCCTTGGCGCGATCGAGCGCGGGCTGGCTGAGGTCGAACGCGGCAACCTCATGCCCCGCTTTGGCGAGGTTCGCAGCCATCCCCCCGCCCATGTTGCCAAGCCCGATGAATGCGACCCGTGCCATGCTGCGTTCCTTACTTACCTGTCCAATTCCCCGGACGTTTCTCGACGAAGGCAGCCATGCCCTCCTTCTGGTCCTCGGTGCCAAACAGCCCGTGGAACAACCGCCGCTCGAAATTGATGCCCTGGCCAAGCGGAAGCTCGAACGACGCATTGACCATTTCTTTGGTCGCGATCGCCGCCAGTGGGGCCATGCCCGCAATCGCCGTGGCGGTCTTTAGCGCCTCATCGATCAGATCGGGGGCGGGGACGACCTTGGCCACTAGCCCGCTGCGCTCGGCTTCGTCGGCGCCCATCATCCGGCCGGTGAGGCACATTTCCATCGCCTTGGCCTTGCCCACCGCATGCGCCAGCCGCTGCGATCCGCCCATTCCGGGGGTGACGCCGAGCTTGATCTCGGGCTGGCCGAACTTCGCCGTGTCGGCGGCGATGATGAAGTCGGCCATCATCGCCACTTCGCACCCGCCGCCGAGCGCAAAGCCCGCCACCGCCGCGATCCATGGCTTGCGCGTCGCGGTGACGCGTTCCCACCCGGCGAAGAAGTTGCTACCGTACATGTCGGCGAAGCCCTGCGCCTGCATTTCCTTAATGTCGGCCCCGGCGGCAAAGGCTTTTTCGGAACCGGTGAGGACCAGGCAATGCTGGCTGTCGTCGGCGTCATAGGCGGCGAAGGCGGCGATCAATTCCTTGAGCACCGTCGAGTTCAACGCATTGAGCGCCTGCGGGCGGTTCAAGGTGACGAGCGTCACCGCATCGCGCTGCTCGACCAGGATGGTTTCGTAACTCATGTCAGGCTCCTAGAAATCGAACGGGCGCCACTGCTCTTCGATTGGCAGCGGCTCGAAGAAGGCATCGACATCGCGCTCGCCGATCGAGGCGGGGTTGGTCGGCTTCCAGCCTGGCTTATTGTCCTTGTCGATCAGCAACGCGCGGACGCCCTCGCGGAAATCGGGGTGATGGATCAGCCGCACCATGATCCCATATTCCATCCGCATCTCGTCGACGAAATGGAGTTGGTAGGGGCTTTCCTGGAGCAATTTCAGGCTGACCTTGCACGCCATCGGCGACTTGGCGCGGATCGTGATCGCTTCCTTTGCCGCCCAATCGTCGCCCTCGGCAGCGCCCGCGTCGAGCGCGTCGATGATCTCCTCGAGCCGGTCGGAGGCGAAGTAGCGATCGATCTTGGCGAGGTTGCCGGCGATGCGCGCGGTCGGGACTTCATCTTCGGACAATTCGTCGAGAATCGCCTGGACGCGGAACGGCTGCGCCATGATCCGCTCCTTGGCCAACTCTAGCCGGTCAGAGCGGATGTAATGAGTCGCCAGTCGCAGCTTGAGGCACTCCGCACCATCGAGCCGCGCCCCGGTCAATGCGAGGAATTGCGCCAGCCGCCCGCGCAGCCGCGACAGATAGCGCCCGCCGCCGACATCGGGGAAAATGCCGATCGTGGTCTCTGGCATCGCCAGGACCGTACGTTCGGTCGCGACGCGATACCGGCACGGGCAGGCAATTCCGACCCCGCCGCCCATCGTCACCCCGTCCATGAACGCGACCCCGGGCTTGGCGTAGGTATATTCGAGGTGGTTGAGGCGATATTCGTCGAAAAAGAAGGCTCGGGCCGCCGCGTCATGGCCTTCGACGCTCTGGGAAATATCGACCACGTCTCCCCCCGCGCAAAATCCTCTGCCCTCGGCGTGGTCAATCAAGATGATCCGCACGTCAGGGTCTTCGCGCCATTCGATCAATGCGCGCGCCATGTCGCGGACCATCTGGCGGTTGAGGCTGTTGAGCGCCTTGGGGCGGTTGAGGCGAAGGCGGCCGGCAAAGCCTTCCTTGACCGTGATGACGTCGCTCATCAGGCCATCATCACGTAGGAACCGGGAGCGGGCTCGATTCCGTCCTTGATCGTCCGTGCGGCGACGCTCTTGCCGCCATGCCCGTCGAGCCACTGGGTCCACAATGGCCACCAGCTGCCCTCGTGCCGGTCGGCAGCGGCAAGCCACTCGTCGGCGCCGTCGGGCCGCGCGACGTTGGTCCAGAAGCCATGCTTGTTGCGGCTCGGCGGATTGATCACACCGGCGTTATGCCCCGATCCGCCAAGGATGAAGTCGGCGCGAATGTGGCGCGCGCCGCGATACACCGCTTCCCACGCCGAAACGTGATCGTCCTTGAGCGCGATGACCAGCATCGGTGCTGCAATCTTGGCAAGGTCGATCGGCGTCCCGCGCACCGCAAAACCCGCAGGATCCTTGAGCCGGTTGTTGAGCAACAGGTCGCGGTTGTAGCTCTTGAGGAAGGCGGCAGGGATCCGCGCGCCATCCTCGAACCAGGTCAGCAAGTCGGATGCGGGCGCGGGCTTGTCGAGCAGGTAATGCTGCACCACACTCGACCAGATCAGATCATTGGCGCGCATCGCGGCGAACAGGCGCTGGAGCTCGAGGCTGTCGATATAACCAGCCTTTTCGAGATGATCGTCGAGCGCGTCGAGATGGCCTTCGTGGACGAATGCCGACCAGTCGCGCATGTCGGCGAAATCGACCAAGCTGCCAATCAGGGTGGCGGAATTGACCTGTTTCCCGCGCC
>JBKJUB010000185.1:0-10406 GCA_046590765.1 Sphingomicrobium sp.
CATGACACCCGCTCGGCGACCAGCCAGATCGCGCTGACGATCGGCGAGCTGACCCGCGAGGCGGGGGCCGTAACGTCGGAAATCAAGACCGGTGTCGAGCGCAGCCGCGCCGCGCAATCGGGCTTCTCGCAGATCAGCGACACCGTTCGCGAAGTCACCGAGATCGTCAGCATGGTTGATCGGCAGACCGAGGGCATCGCCCACTCGACCAGCATGATCCAGACCAGCGTCGACCGGGTCAAGGCCGGGCTGACCGCATTCGCTGGCGATGCCCGCGACAATGGCGGGCAACTGATCAAGGCGCAAAAACGCCTCAGCCATCTCGAAATGCTGTCAAACACGATGCTCAACACGCTTGCCAATTCGGGCGCTGAGATCGACGACACGCCGATGATCCTCAAGGGCCAGCAATTGATGCGCCAGATCCAGGAACGGATCGAAGCGGGGGTCGATGGCGGCGAAATCACGCTCGAACAGGTCTTCGACCGCAATTATCGCGAGCGCCCCGGGTCAAACCCGAAGCAATATGACACCGATTTCTGCGATTTCGCCGATATTAATGTCCAGCCGATGCTCGATTTCATCCGCGACCACGACAATCGCGTGATCGGTACGACGATCGGTGACGTCAACGGCCATTTGCCAACGCATCTCAGCGATCGTTCACAGCCGCAGGGCAATGATCCGGTGTGGAATGACGCCCACTGCCGCAACCGCCGAATCTTGATCGACGACCAGACCAACTTCGCGCTGAAGAGCGATATCCCGACGCTGATGACTTACTTAATGCAGCGAGGCGACGAGTCGATCGCGGTCAAGAACGTCTATGTGCCGTTGTTCATCAAGGGCCGTCGCTTCGGCAACCTCGAACTCGCCTACCGCGACGATTGAAACTAGCCGTTCCGTCTGGCCATGAAGGCGAGTTTCTCGAACAGCATCACGTCCTGCTCATTCTTCAGCAGCGCGCCGTGGAGCGGGGGAATGGCTTTGGTCGGGTCGCGGTTCTGGAGGATTTCGAGCGGCATGTCCTCGTGGAGCAAGAGCTTGAGCCAGTCGAGCAACTCGCTGGTCGACGGCTTTTTCTTGAGGCCCGGCACGTCGCGCACCTCGTAGAACATGTCGAGCGCGCGGCTGACGAGGATTTTCTGGATGCCGGGGAAATGGACATCGACGATCGCTTCCATCGTCCCGCGGTCGGGGAAGCTGATGTAATGGAAGAAGCAGCGGCGAAGGAATGCGTCGGGCAATTCCTTTTCATTATTCGACGTGATCACCACCACCGGCCGCTCGACTGCCTTCACCGTCTCGCCGGTTTCGTAGACGTGGAATTCCATCCGATCGAGCTCTTGCAACAGGTCGTTGGGGAATTCGATGTCGGCCTTGTCGATCTCATCGATCAGCAGCACCGGCAGCTGGGGCGAGGTGAACGACTCCCACAATTTCCCGCGCCGGATGTAGTTTGAAATGTCATGGACCCGCTCGTCACCGAGCTGGCCATCGCGAAGCCGGGCGACGGCATCATATTCGTACAGGCCCTGATGCGCGCGAGTGGTCGATTTGATGTGCCATTCGATCAGCGGCGCATCGATCGCGGCGGCGATTTCATGCGCCAGCACGGTCTTGCCGGTGCCGGGCTCGCCCTTGATCAGTAGGGGCCGCCGAAGCGTAACTGCAGCGTTGACCGCGACCTTGAGGTCATCGGTGGCGATATAGTTGGAGGTGCCTTCGAAGCGCATCGCCATCGCCTAACCGGCGGGGCGGGCATGGGCAAGGTCAGTCGGTGCGCGATCCCGCGCATCTTGGTCAGAAAGGTTCGCGCGATCCCGCGCGGGCTTCCATCAGGTCCAGCAGGCCGCGATGCTGGAGCAGCAATTGCTCCGCCCCGAATGCCAAGGCACGCTCGCTTGCAGCGCCATCGGTCCCGGCGGCGATTACAGCAGCAACACCTTCGTCTGTCGGCAAGGTGCACGACGGGCATTCAATGCCCGACCGGTCGGCGGCGTGATCGAGCAACGGACGAAGCGCGCGCCAATCCTGGATCAGCGCAGTGGCCGCGCCGAGCGCGCAGCCGCGGCGTTCGGACTTGGCCAGCGTTTCGATCGCGTGCCGCTGGGCCAACAAGGCGTTCTCGGTTTGCATCGCACCAGGGGTTGAGGGCATCGGGCCGATCGCCGAGGTTAGTCGGACGAGGTACAGCCGCTCGCGGTCCATCGCATCGGCGGCATCGCGCAGCCAGTCGCGCGCTTCGCCCGGCAGGCTGGCGGCATGGGCGAGGTCGGTCAGGCCCGGATGGCTGCCGTGGATTGCGCACAGCAAATGCACGGCATCGGACAAATCGCGAGAAGCCGACGCGCCGGTCGTGTTGAGCAAGGCGGCGAGGTGCGGATGGAGCGACGATCCGTCGGCGGCAACGCGCGCAATTTGCGCCCCGGCCAAGCCTGCGCGATCGCCATCGATTACCGCTTTGTTCGCCATACTTGCCACGCTCCGGACTTCCTTCCGCACTGTCTTGAACCGGAGTCTCTAACCCAAGGGCGTAAAGACCCGGTTTATTGCGGGGTAAGGAAGTGGAGAGAATGATTACGATCCGTGCCGCATTGGGACGGATCGGTCGATATCCGGCTTAACCGCGATAAAGATTGGGCATCGCGCGCTTCAGCGCCGACACTTTGCCGACATCATTAGCGAGAATGTACGGGTGCATCGGGTTGCGGCGCATGAAGTCTTGATGCCCCGCTTCGGCAGCAAAGAACTTGCCCGATTCGACGCGCGTGACGATCGGTCGGCTAAACGCACGCGCGGCAGACAATTGCTTGATGTAAGCGGTGGCGACACGCGACTGACCGGCATTTTGCGCAAAGACTGCCGAACGGTAGCTCGGCCCGCTGTCGGGACCTTGGCGGTTGAGCTGGGTCGGATCGTGGGCGACCGAAAAATAGATGCGAAGCAACGTTCCATAACTGATCTGCCGGGGATCGTAGGTGATACGGACTGACTCGGCGTGGCCGGTACGCTCGGTGCTGACCTGATCATAGGTCGCGGTGTTCGCTGCGCCGCCGCTATAGCCGGACATGACATTCTTGACGCCCTTCACATGTTCAAAAACGCCTTCCATGCCCCAGAAGCATCCGCCGGCGAGGACGGCGGTCTGGAGGCCAGCGGCGGCGGGGACGTCAATCGCGGGCGCCGGCAGCGCCTTGGATGCTGCCGCGTCGGCGGTCGAGCAAGCCGCAGTGCCGAGCAGGGCAGTGGTCAGTGCGAGCGAGACAATGCGCATTGTGAAACTCCTTGGGTGGTTGACCGGTATACGTTGGATTCGACCGAAAGGTTTCACCCGACCTCCCGAATAAGCTGCGCTCGTCCGCGTCTTGGGCTAGGCTGGAGGCGAGTGGAGGCCGAAGATGTCCCAAACCTATCCAGTGCCCGCCGACTGGGCGTCCAATGCGCTGGTCAACTCCGAGCTTTACGCATCCATGTATCACAGGTCGATCGACGATCCCGACGGTTTCTGGCGTGAAGAGGCGAAGCGGATCGACTGGATCAAGCCTTTCACCGTGGCGAAGGACACCAGCTTCGACGAGGCCGACTTCCGCATCAACTGGTTTGCCGATGGCACGTTGAACCTGTCCGCCAATTGCCTCGACCGCCACCTGGCGACTCGCGGCGATGTCACCGCGATCATCTGGGAGCCTGACGACCCTGCCGAATCGCACCGCAAGATCAGCTACCGCGAGCTTCACCGCGAAGTGTGCCGCTTTGCCAATGCGCTTAAGGCCAACGGGGTGCAGCGCGGCGATCGGGTGACGATCTATCTGCCGATGGTGCCCGAGGCGGCAGTGGCGATGCTGGCCTGCGCCAGGATCGGAGCGGTTCATTCGGTGGTCTTCGCCGGCTTCTCTCCGGAGGCGCTGGCGGGGCGGATCAAGGATTGCGATTCGCGGATTGTGGTCACGGCCGACGAAGGATTGCGTGGTGGCAAGAAGGTCCCGCTCAAGGCCAATGTCGATGCGGCGCTCGAGCAATGTCCGGACGTCGCGCGGGTGATCGTGCTGCAGCGGACGGGGGCCGGTGTCGGGCGGGTCGAAGGGCGAGATCTCGATTGGGCCGAAGCAGTCGCGGCGCAATCCGAAATCTGCCTGCCCGAGGAAATGAGCGCCGAGGATCCGTTGTTCATTCTCTACACCTCGGGATCGACCGGCCAGCCAAAGGGCGTGCTGCACTCGACGGGCGGCTATGCGGTGTGGACCGCGATGACGCATCGCTACGTGTTCGATTATCGATCGGGGCAGATTTACTGGTGCGCGGCCGATGTCGGGTGGGTCACCGGCCATAGCTATATTGTTTATGCGCCGCTTGCCAACGGTGCGACCCAAGTCATGTTCGAGGGCGTGCCCAACTGGCCCGATCCCTCGCGCTTCTGGCAGGTGATCGACAAATATAAGGTCGAGATATTCTATACTGCCCCAACCGCGCTCCGCGCCTTGATGCGCGAAGGTGATGCCTGGGTCGCGAAGACCAAACGCTCGTCGTTGCGGCTGCTCGGCACGGTCGGGGAACCGATCAATCCCGAGGCGTGGGAATGGTATCACCGCATCGTCGGTGAACGCCGCTGCCCGATCGTCGATACGTGGTGGCAGACCGAGACCGGTGGGATGATGATCAGCCCACTGCCCGGCGCCACCGCGCTGAAGCCGGGGAGTGCTTGCCTGCCCTTGTTCGGGGTTCAGCCCGAACTGCTCGACGGCGACGGCAAGGTGATCGCGGGGGCAGGCGAGGGATCGCTGGTGATTGCCGACAGCTGGCCGGGGCAGATGCGCGGGGTGTGGGGCGACCCGAAGCGCTTCTTCGCGACGTATTTCACCCATTTTGCGGGCAAATATTTCACCGGCGACGGCTGCCGCCGGGACGAGGATGGCTATTATTGGATCACCGGGCGGATCGACGATGTGATCAATGTCAGCGGGCACCGGATGGGCACCGCCGAAGTTGAAAGCGCTTTGGTATCACATCCGCACGTAGCCGAGGCGGCGGTGGTCGGGATGCCGCATGCGATCAAGGGGCAGGGGATTTACGCCTATGTCACCGTCAACGCCGACGTCGCCGCCGACGCGGCGCTGCACGGCGAGCTGACCAAGTGGGTGAGGAAGGAGATCGGCCCGATCGCGACCCCCGACGTGATCCAGTTCGCACCCGCTTTGCCCAAGACAAGGAGCGGCAAGATCATGCGGCGGATTTTGCGCAAGATTGCCGAGGGCGATGTCAGCAATCTGGGCGACACGTCGACCCTGGCCGACCCGGCTGTGGTCGATGACTTGCTTGCCAACCGACCGCAAACCGAGCCCGCGTAAAGTCTCAAAGGTCGCAAAAGCCCAAGGGTGAATGACCATTTTCCCTATTTTCAGGAGAATTCGGCCAGTAGTCACCGGGGCAAACGTCAGAACAAGCGCACGTCACGACTCGTTGCTAGCCCGAGAATGGCAGCCGAAATCCTATTTTGAAAGCGCGCACTGCAACAGGAATCAACCCCTGCTGGCGCGATGCATGTGGTGCGAGTGGCACTGGCAAGCGCAAGCGTTCCTGCTATTGCACGCCGCGTGCAATCTCGTGACGCTTCCCCTCTCTTTCCGATCGAGCCGCAGGCATGATGGCCGAGGCGGGGCTTGCCGCATTGTGGTTGGCGGGCGCGCTGGCGGCGATGCAATTGCTGCTTGCGGTGATCGGGATCTTGCTGGCGCAAGACGAGGTGCTGGCCGCAGTCAGGCCAGTAGCGGTAGTTCAGGCGATGCTTGCCGCTCTGGCGATGGCGCTATTGATCGCGCTGTTCCTGCAATCCGACATGAGTGTGGTGCTGGTCGCCCAGAACAGCCATTCGGCCAAGCCGTTGCTGTACAAGTTCGCCGGTGCGTGGGGCAATCACGAAGGTTCGATGCTGCTGTGGGTGACCGTGCTCGGGCTGGCCGGGGCAGCGGTGGCATTGTTTGAACATCGCCTGCCGCGCGACACTTTGGTTGCGACGCTTGGCGCGCAGGCGGCGATTGCGCTCGGTTTTTATGCGTTCCTTTTATTCTCGTCGAACCCGTTTGCGCGGCTCAATCCGGCGCCGCTCGACGGCCAGGGACTTAATCCGCTGCTGCAGGACCCCGGCCTGGCGTTCCATCCGCCGACATTGTATTTTGGCTATGTCGGAATTTCGATCGCATTCTCGTTCGCGGTCGGCGCGATGGTGACGCGCGATGTCGGCCCAACCTTTGCGCGGGCAATGCGGCCGTGGGTGCTGGGGGCGTGGATCTTCCTGACATTAGGGATCACGGCGGGCAGTTACTGGGCCTATTACGAGCTTGGCTGGGGCGGATGGTGGTTCTGGGACCCGGTCGAGAATGCGTCGCTGATGCCGTGGCTTGCAGCGACCGCATTGCTCCATTCGGTGACCGTGCTGGCAACCCGCGACGGATTGCGCGCGTGGACGATCATGCTTGCGGTGGTGGCGTTCAGCATGTCGATGATCGGGACTTTCCTGGTGCGCTCGGGGATTTTGACCAGCGTCCACGCGTTTGCGGTCGATCCGTCGCGCGGCAGTTTCATCCTTGCGTTGCTTGCAATCTACATCGGCGGGGCGCTGGCGTTGTTCGCGCTTCGGGTGGGGACGATCCGCGAGGGATCGACGTTCGAACTGGTCAGCCGCGAGGGCGCCTTGGTGTTCAACAATCTGCTGCTGACGGTGATTTTGGGGATCGTGCTGATCGGGACGTTGTATCCGATCGTGGCGTCGGCTTTCGGGGTGCAATTGTCCGTCGGACCGCCCTTCTTCAATCACACCGCAGGACCGATTGCTTTGGTGCTGGTGGCGTTGATGGCGATCGGTCCGATGCTGCGCTGGCGGCGCGACAGGATGCGCGCGGCGCTGACCCGGGCGCGGATTCCGGCGGCGGTGCTGATGGTGGCGCTGGTCGCCGTCTTGCTGCTGGCCCCTGGGATCGAGATTTTGTCGTTGCTCGGACTGGTGATCGCAGCCGGCGTTGCCGTGGCCAGCGTGGCGCCTTTATGGGGACGAGATCTGAAGCGCACGCCATTGTTCACTTACGGTATGGTTTTCGCGCATCTCGGGATTGCGACCAGCCTAGCGGGCATGGCGGCCGACAGCGCCTTCACCAGGCAGACTTTGGTCGCGGCGCGGATCGGCGAGCCGCAGCGGGTCGGCCCCTTTGTCGTTACGATTGCCAGTATCGCGCCCGCAATCGGGAAAAACTGGTCAGCGCTAGAGGCTGAGCTTCGCGTCCAGCGCGGCACTGGCAATGCCTTCGTGCTCCGCCCGCAGTCGCGTTATTTCGCCAATCCGGTGATGGTGACCAACGAGTCAGCGATTTCTACTCGGCTCGACGGGCAGCTTTACACGGTGCTGGGGTCTCAGGATCCACAAGGGCGCTGGGCATTGCGACTTTGGTGGAAGCCGTTCGTCACCCTGATTTGGCTGGGCGGGGTGATGATCGCCTTTGGCGGTGTCTTGTCGCTGCTCGGTCGAGTGCGGCGTGAGCGTCGCGCGGTCGCGACGACATGAAGCGGGCATTGCTGTGGTTGCCTTTGGTGGCCTTTGCGGGCCTGCTCGCGGTGATCGCGGGCGGGCTGTTGCGGCCGGCGGATCGAACGGTGCGATCGGCGATGGTCGGGCGGCCGCTTCCAGCATTCACGCTGCCGGGGTTGGTGCCGGGCAAGGCGGGGCTGTCGAACACGGATTTTGGCGACGGTGAGCCGCGGTTGATCAATATCTTCGCCAGCTGGTGTGCGCCGTGCATTACCGAGGCACCGCTGCTGCGTCAGCTCAAAGAGGCGGGGGTCAGGATCGACGGCATCGCAGTGCGCGATACCGGGCCCGACATGGCGCGATTCCTCGCGCAAAACGGCGATGCGTTCGAGCGGATCGGGAGCGATATGGATTCGCGGGTCCAGCTGTCGCTGGGCTCGGCGGGGGTGCCGGAAAGTTTCGTGATCGACGGGCAGGGCCGGATCGTGCTGCAGCATGTCGGGGCAATCGAAGCGGGCGATGTCGCAACGATTATCGCCGCGGTGAGGGCGGCGCGATGAGGTCGCTACTGATCGCCTTGCTGGCGCTGATCGCGATGCCCGTGTGGGCTGATTCCAACTTGCCCCCGGCGCGTTACGCCAATGTGCAACTGCCCGATCCGGCCAAGGAAGCTGCGGCGCAACGGTTGATGGAAACGTTGCGCTGCCTGGTCTGCCAGGGCCAGTCGATCGCCGACAGCGACGCCGAAATGGCGGCTGACATGCGCGCGTTGGTGCGGCAGCGGATCGACGCGGGGGAGGCTCCGCAAAGCGTCCGCCGATGGCTGGTCGAACGCTATGGCCATTATGTGACTTATGATCCGCCATTTCGGGCGGTGACTGCGGCGCTATGGTTGGCGCCATTGCTGCTGCTGGTGATCGGCGGGCTGATCGCCGCGCGCAGTTTCAAGCGGAAGCGGCGCTGATGGGGTGGCTGTGGCTGATCCTGATCGGGGCGTCAGCGTATCTGGCGTTGTTATGGGCTGGCGTGTCGCGCAGGTTCGGGACCCTGATCGCTGCGGGCCTGCTGGTTGGAGCCGCGGGCTATGCGTGGCAACAGCATGCGTCGTTGCCGGGTCACCCGGTGACCGCCGACACCGAGGCGATCGAGGTCGACCCCGGATTGGTCGCCTTCCGCACCGCGATCATGCCGGGCAATGAAGCCGTGCTTGCCGCCGCCGACGACAAGTTGCGGGCCGGCGATCCGACGGGCGCGACGCAGATCATCCTCGATGCGATCGCCATGCAGCCAAACGCCGCGCCTTTGTGGGCCGGGCTGGGCAGCGCGATTGCGGCGCATGATGGCGGAAAGGTGTCGCCAGCGGCGGCGCTTGCGTTCCAGCGGGCGATGACGCTTGCACCGAATGCGCCGGGGCCCTCCTTCTTCCTCGGGCTGGCGCATATCCAGGCGGGCAATCTCGACGCTGCGAAGAAGGCTTGGGTGCAGACGCTGGCGCTTGCACCGCGCGATGCGTCGTACCGAATCGCCATTGCCGAGCGGTTGGTGCTGATCGATCAATATCGCACGATGCAGGCGGGCCGAACAGCGCAGCGACGCTAGCGCCAGAGCGAGGTTGACCCCGCGAGCGACCTCGCTATAGCGCCCCGCACACCAAGGGCGGATCGGTAGCTCAGTTGGTAGAGCGTTCGACTCTTAATCGAATGGTCCTCGGTTCGAGCCCGAGCCGATCCACCAAATTTCCCGCTTCGAGCAATGCTTCAGCTGAGCCGCGACTGGCTCCGCTGCTGGCGTTCGAGGCTCATCAAGATGCCGATGCAGATCATCACCGTCATTACCGCCGAACCACCGAAGCTAACTAGCGGGAGCGGCACCCCGACGACCGGCGCGAGGCCCATCACCATCATCAAATTGATCGAGACGTAGAAAAAAATCGTCGCCGATAGGCCGGCGGCGGTGAGCTGACCGAACCGGGTCGGACTGTTTTGGCTGACCCGCATCCCCCAGCGGATAACCAACGCAAAGGCAAGGATCAGCAGCACCCCGCCGACCATCCCCCATTCCTCGGCCATGGTGGCGAAGACGAAGTCGGTCTGGCCTTCGGGCAGGTAGTCGAGGTGGCTTTGGCTGCCGTTGAGGAAGCCCTTGCCGAAGATCCCGCCCGATCCGATCGCGATTTTCGACTGGCTGATGTGATAGCCCGCGCCGAGCGGATCGCTTTCCGGATCGAGGAAAATCAGCACCCGCTTGCGCTGATAATCGTGCATCATCGCGAACACGATCGGCGCGGCGGCGGCGAGCGCGGCGGCCGAGCCGACGAAATACCACATCGGCAGGCCGGCGAGGAACATCACCGTCACCCCGCACAGCACGACCATGATGCAGGTGCCAAGGTCGGGCTGGACCAGGATCAGCGCGGCGGGGACGCCAAGCATCAGCAAGGCGGGCCACACCGCGCGCCACTTGCGAATCTCGCCCGCCGGGAGAAGCTCGTAGAAGCGTGCCAAGGTGAGCACGATCGCGGGCTTCATGAATTCAGACGGCTGGAGCCGCATTGGGCCAATTTCGAGCCAGCGCTGGGCGCCTTTCTTGACCAGCCCGAGCGCTTCGACCCCGAACAGCATCAGCACGATCATCCCATAAACCGGGAAGGTAAGTGCCTTGAGGGTGGATTCCTTGATTTTGGAGATGACGATCGCGACGGCGAGGAAGAACAGGAACACCAACGCTTGTTTGTTGGCCCACGGCGCGAAATGGCCGCCAGCGGCAGAATAAAGCACCACCAGGCCAAAGCCGGTAATCGCGGTGATCAGGAAGATCAGGCGCCACGGCAGCCGGGCCAACGGCTGCGGGAGGATGGCAGAACTGATCATGTGCTGCGCGAGGCTGA
>JBKJUB010000232.1:0-2822 GCA_046590765.1 Sphingomicrobium sp.
CTCGTCGCGCGCAAGGCCCGCGCGCTCGGACTCGACCGCAAGCCTTGGGTCAAGACCAGCCTCGCCCCCGGCTCCAAGGTGGTCACCGACTATCTCGATGCTGCTGGCTTAAGCGAAGACCTCAACGCGATCGGCTTCAACCTCGTCGGCTATGGCTGCACCACCTGCATCGGCAACTCAGGCCCGCTCGACCCCAAGTTCAGCGCCGCGATCGCGGACCATGATCTGGTCGCCGCCTCGGTGCTGTCGGGCAACCGCAATTTCGAGGGCCGCGTGTCGCCCGATTGCCGCGCCAATTACCTCGCCTCGCCGCCGTTGGTGGTCGCTTACGCCCTGTTCGGCACGGTCACCCGCGATATCACCAAATGCCCGATCGGGCAGGACCGGGATGGCAAGGACGTCATGCTGGCCGACATCTGGCCGACCAATGACGAGGTCCGCACGTTGATCGACGCCCACGTCCATTCGGACATGTTCCGCGCGCGCTACGCCGACGTCTATCATGGCGACGAGCAATGGCGCGATATCGCGGTGACCGGCGGCGACACCTACAAATGGCCGGCGCATTCGACCTACATCCAGAACCCGCCATATTTCGAGGGGATGACGATGACCCCCAAGCCGCTGACCGACATCAAGGCTGCGCGGGCACTGGCGTTGTTCGGCGATTCGATCACCACCGACCACATTTCGCCGGCCGGCGCGATCAAGCTCGACAGCCCGGCGGGCAGCTACCTGAGCGAACATCAGGTGCCGCGTACCGAGTTCAACAGCTATGGTGCGCGCCGTGGCAATCACCAGGTGATGATGCGCGGAACGTTCGCCAACATCCGCATCCGCAACCGCATGCTCGACGGGGTCGAGGGCGGGATGACGCGCGGGCCCGACGGCACCACGCAGCCCATCTACGATGCGGCAATGGCCTATCAGGCCGATGGCGTGCCGCTGGTGGTGCTTGCGGGCAAGGAATATGGCACCGGCTCGTCGCGCGACTGGGCGGCCAAGGGCACTATCTTGCTCGGCGTCCGCGCGGTGCTGGCGGAGAGCTTCGAGCGGATCCATCGCTCCAACCTGGTCGGCATGGGCGTAATTCCGCTGCAATATCGCGACGGCGAGAATGCCGGGACGTACAGCCTCGACGGGACCGAGACCTTCTCGATCGACGGCGTCGCGACCATCGAACCGCGCCAGGACATCACGGTCAAGATCGTGCGCGCCAATGGCGAAACCCTCGACCTGATCGCCCGCTGCCGGATCGATACCTATAACGAGCTCGAATATTATCGGGCGGGTGGCATCCTGCAGTATGTGCTGCGGAATTTGGCGGCGTGATCGTCAGCTGCCATTGCGGGGGCGTCCAACTGAAATTGCCCCACGCACCCACTGAAATCCTCCAGTGCAATTGTTCGATTTGCCGCAAGAGCGGGTTCAAGGGCGTCTATTATCGCGCCGGCGAAGTGGCGATCTCGGGCGACTTGGATGGCTACGTGCGCAGCGACATGGACCAGCCGTGCATCACCATGTGGCGCTGCCGGACATGCGGCATCCTCACGCATTGGTCGCTGCTCGAAGAATGGCCGCACGCCGATGTTCCCAAGCCCGACCGGATGGGCATCAATGCGCGCTTGCTGGATACGGAGGTGGCCGACGCCTTGCCGGTCCAGCATAGCGACGGAGCCAGCCAGTGACGCTGGCTTTGTTGATGGAAATCGTCGGCTGGATCGGCGCGGTGCTGATCCTCGCCGGCTATGGCCTGCTCACTGCAGGCAAGGTCACCGCCAAGAGCGTTTCCTATCAGGCGATGAACGTCGTCGGCGCCTTGGGCTTCATCGCCAATTCGGCGTGGAACGGCGCGTGGCCCTCGGCGGTGCTCAATATCATCTGGGTCGGCATCGGCGTCGTCGCGCTGATCGGCATTTTTGCCCGTCGCGGGCGGGCGGCTAACTAGCTAATCGCGTCGCTGCCTAGCGGTCGGCGGGGGTCCAGTCGGTCGGCTCGATCTCGCGTCGGAACAGGCGCAGCGCTAAGCCCAGCGAAGTCCCGACCGCGATCGCGATCGTCAGCGTGCAGGCGACCGTTAAGACCATCGTCAGGAACAGCAATAATCGATCCGCAGGACGCAGCTTGAGCCGCTCGCGCCACCGGCTCGGTTCGCTCATCGTCCAGGCGGTGACCAGCAGCAGCCCGGCGAGCGCGGGCATGGCGAGGGAACCCGCCAGCGGCGCGGCGGCGACGGTGATGAGCAAGATCACCGCAGCATGGATAATCCCCGCGACGGGGGTTCGACCACCAGCGCGAACATTGGTCGCGGTGCGCGCGATGGCGCCGGTCGCGGGCAGCCCGCCGAACAACGGCGAGGCGATATTGGCGGCGCCCTGAGCCAGCAATTCGGCGCTCGAGCGATGATGCGCGCCGATCATGCGGTCGGCAACGATCGCCGACAGCAGTGATTCGACCGCCGCGAGGAATGCAATGACGAATGCCGATGGCAGCAGTTCGCGGATCAGGCCGGGGCTCATTGGCGGCAGCGAGGGGAACGGCAATCCGCTCGGCAGCGCGCCGAAGCGCGATTGGATGGTGTCGACCGGCAAGGCAAACAAGGCCACCGCCAGCGATGCCAGTCCGATCGCCACGATCGACCCGGGAAAACGCGGCACAAACCAGCGTAAGGTGGCGATGATCGCAATCGCGGCGACGCCGATCGCCACTGCATAGGGATTGAGCGAACCATGCGCGGCCCACAATGCGGGTAACAACTCGACCAAATCCGCCGACACCTTGCCGACCGACAGGCCGAGCAAATCCTTCAGCTGGCTGGCGGC
>JBKJUB010000090.1:0-11300 GCA_046590765.1 Sphingomicrobium sp.
CCGCCGCCAATGATCCGCTTGCGCGCCGCTGCAATGGCTTTCTCGTTGCGCTTGGTGCCGAGGTCGACTTGGATCGCGCGGGTGAATTGCTCGGCATATTCAGCCGATACCGCTTCCTGGAATTCACCTTGCACCTGGGTGATCAGCGACGGCTGCAGCGTCGGATTGCCGGGAATGATGTTGGTCAGGCTGACGATCACGAAGCCGCGTCCCTGGGGGTCGGCGATCATCCGGCTCTTTCCCTTGGCGAGCGAGAACATCAGGCTCAGCGCGGGCGGTACCTTGTCGCCCATCTGCACCAGTTGCAGCCGCTGGATCGCAGCGTGGGTGGCGGGCGGAAGCGCAATGCCGGCGGATCCGACCGCGCTCTTCAGGGCGGTCCCGCTGGCGACCTTGGCGGCAATCGTCGTTGCCACCGCTTTGGCCTTGTCGCTCGATTGCTTGAGTTTCCAGTCGGCTACCACCCGATCGCGGATCGAGGCCAGCGGCGCCGGTGCGGCCGCAACTACACGGTCCGACGCGACCAAAGCATAGCCCGCATCGCCAGCCAGCGTCTCGACCACGGGATCATCGTCTTCGGTGAGGTCAAACCCAGCGCGAACTGCAGGCGCCAGCTCGGCTGGAACCTTGAAGCCCGACTGCGCGCTCGATGTGCCATTGGCCAGGATCAACGGGGTAGTGCTGGCGGTCAGCCCGGCCGCCTTAACCGCTTCGGCGAAGCTGCTGCCGTCGGCGATGCTGTCTTCGACCTTGGTCACCAAATCGGCCACCGCGCCCTTGCGCTTTTCGGCGGTCAGCTGGGTCGCAATCGCCGCCCTGACCGAGTCGAGCGACCGGCCGCTGTCATTCTGGATCGCATCGATCTTGATCACGTGCCAGCCAAGGTCGGAATGCACCGGCCCGACCACCGCGCCGGCGGTCGCGCCAAAGGCGGCGGCGGCGACAGCGGGGCTGGTCAATTTGGTGAATTCCGCGCGGGTCTGCGGTCCGACCGAGACGTCGGCGGCGGTCAGCCCGACCGGCTTGACCGCATCGGCGAAGCTCGCGCCACTGCGGGTCCGGGCGACGACCGCGTCAGCATCAGCCTTGCTCGGCACCACCGCCTGGCTGATCACGCGCTTGGACTTGCCACCGTAGGTCGCCTGGTTGGTAGTGTAAAAATCGCTGATGTCCTTGTCGCTGGCGACCAGGCTCGCGACTTGCGCCGCGCCGATCCGGGCGATGCTCAGCACCCGTTGTTCGGGCACCAGGTAGCGCTGGCCGTACGTCTTGTAAAAACCCGCGAGCTGGGCGTCATTGGGCATGCCGACGCCTGCGGCAAAGGCAGAAATCGGGATCAACGCGACATCCGCCTCGCGCCGCTCGAGCAGCATCGAGGCATAAGGCGTTGCCATCCCCACCGGCACTCGGGCGTTGGCTGCGGCGGGCGCAAGCACCATCCGCTGGAGCAAGGCCCCCGACAGCAATTTGCGAAGATCGCCGTCGGTCATCTTTTGTTGGTTGAGGAACGCCAGATAGCCTTGCTGGCTGAATTTGCCGTCGAGCCCGCGAGTCGCCGGTATCTTGGCGATCTCGGCATCGACCAGCCGCTTGGACAAGGTCATATCCTGGTCGGCGGCGAAGGCGCGCACCGCCGCATCCTGGATCATCGACGTCAGCAATGGATCGAAATCCTTGGCGAGCGAAGTATAATCCGCCGTCGGATTGCTCTGGCGAACGTCGGTCAACCGTCGCTGCAACGCTGCGGCCATGTCGCGATCGGTGATCTCTTCGCTTCCCACCGAAGCAAGATCGCTTCCGCCCGAACCGAACAATCCGCCGCCCACGCCATTGCTGTCCTGAAGCGCAAACCCGGCGAGGATCAGCACCAGCACGACCGCCATGATCGACGTTCCGACTTTGGACTTGGACATCCGGCGAATGGAGGCAATCATGGGTTACTCGGCTTTGATAATGGGAGGCGTCGCTTTAGGGGCGGTGCCGGGCAACGGCAAGCGAGCGAAGGATAGGGCGAAATGGCGCGGATCAAATTAGTTGCCGGCAATTGGAAGATGAACGGCACAGCGGCCGATCTCGACCAGGCGCGCGCGATTGCCGAGAGGGCCGGGCAGGGCACCGATGTCGCGCTGTGCCTGCCGGCAACGTTGATCGAGCGCGCCGCTCGCGCCGTACCGGGCGTGGCGATCGGCGGGCAGGACGTGCACGCCGCCGCCAACGGCGCGCACACCGGCGACCTTAGCGCATTCATGCTCATGGATGCTGGCGCAACCCTCACCATTGTCGGCCATAGCGAGCGGCGCGAGGCGCATGGCGAAAGCGACGCCAACGTTCGCGCCAAGGCGGAGGCCGCACTCGCTGCAGGTCTCGATGTCATCCTGTGCATTGGGGAAAGCCTCGCCGTGCGCGAGGCGGGCGATGCTGTCGCGACGGTTTCGGCGCAACTCGACGCCTCGCTGCCGGCAACCCCGGTTGACGCCATCGCCTATGAGCCGATCTGGGCGATCGGCACCGGCAAGGTGCCATCGATCGAGGATATCGCCGAGATGCATGCCGCGCTCCGCCAGCGCCTGGTCGCTGCCTATGGTGACGCGGGCCATGCGGTGCGCATTCTCTACGGCGGCTCGGTCAAGGCTTCGAATGCCACCGAAATCTTCGCGATTGACGATGTAGATGGTGCCTTGGTCGGCGGGGCGAGCCTCAAAGCGGCCGATTTCCTGCCGATCGTCGACGCTGCTAGGTCCGCGCGCTGAGGCCCAGGCGCCGGATGATCAAGGGAACGGCCATGTGCGGCAAGGTGAGCATCGACAAAGTCATGAAACTTGCCGCAAACAACCGAGCGGAGGGCTCTGCGATCGGCCAGAATTGAAGCGTCATGAGCGCGATCGTCAGCCCCCCGAGCGTTGCGATGATCGTTGGCCCCGCCACGCCGGTCGACGGCGCCAACCGTCTCAGCCCGGCCCGGAAGTGCGCCGGCGAATGAATAAGGCAGAAATAGATTGCGAAACCCGTCACCGGTGGAAGCAGGATCATCGCCGCTAGAGCGCATGCCGCGTTGATGGCGGTCGCCCGTTTCCCGTCCAACCACAGCAACAGGATCGCGAGCAGCGCGCACGCCACCGCGGCGGGCGCGGCGAGTAATAATGTATCGGCAAGGCCGTCGGCGGCAGGCTCGCCAGCCAACAGCTCGAATAGCCTGCCCACCGCTTCACGATGAAACAGCGCGGGCGCCGACAACAGCGCCACCGCAATACCCATCGCGAAGAACGGATGCTCGGCATCCGACCAATCTTCGGAAAAATGGGTCATGGCCATGGCCAGGAACAGCGCGAGGGCGAGGGTCGGCGCGGCCTGCCAGGTAGCGAACATCATCACCGCAAGAATAATATAGAGCGTAATGACGAGTGAAATTTGGTGTCCGGCGTCGCGGCGAAGCACGGCCAGGTCCAGCGCGCCATGAGGCAGGCCGCCAATCAATAGCGCCACGCATGTCGTGGTGATGACAACTGGACTGGACAACAGATCAGTCGGGATCAGCATCGCGGCAATCGTGCAAAGCAACGCGATCCACGGATAGCAAACCCGGTGGTTCAGATCGGTGACGGGCGGCACGCTTGTGTGCCGCCCGTTCGCCTTGGCAGTGCTCGACGCTAGCAGGCGAAGCATGCCGATCATCGCTTAGACGTGGATCTTGGCAGTCGAGGGCAACTGGGCCTCGGCTTCCGTCTTGCGAACCGCGATGATGTAGACGAGGACGCCGACGCCTGCCTTGGCGATCAAATCGGCAATCGTATAACCGATCTGGATTCCGGTGGTGACTGCACCCCCGCCTAGGCTGGTAAAGGGGATCATGTAGACAATCGGGTAAAATCCCCATGCAGCGAATGTCAGCAATCGTGCTTGCTTGATCAGGCCGCGAACCGCTTCCGGCTGCCGCTCGATCGAAGCGCCAAGTCCGCTGAACAATTCGTAGACGATGTACAGGAATGGGATCGTCGACAACGTCCCCCACAAGGCTCGCGTGCCATTATCGGCCGCAATCTCGCCGGGGTAGCCAAGGATGATCATCAACGCCGCCGCAAAGCCGAGCCGCAGCGATTTCGACATCGTCTCGGTCTGCGACAGGCGCATGACGAGCACCAGTTCAACCAGCAACAACGGCACCGTTAGCAACCAGTCGACGTAGCGATAGGCGTCGTTGAAGGCGACGTTGGTGGTTGTGACGACCCCGTTGGCAACGCCGTAAGCAGCGTTCCACGATTCGAAAATCCGGAAATAATGATAGCAGGCGATGGCGCAGACCAAGCCCGAAATGGTGATTGCGGTCTTGTAGGCAGGACCAACCTGCGACCGGCTGAGCCACAGGAACAGGGTTGCCGCGCCCATGGCCGCAAAGGTGAAGGAGAGGGCATTATAGACCAGCGAAAACTGGCCGAGCGTGATGCTATTCATCGCATTTCCTTGAAAAAGTCCGGCTTCGCGTCGGCGGGGAGCGCGCGAAGCCGGGGTTCGGGTCGGAGGGCACAGACCCGAATGGTTAGGCCGCAGCGTCCGCTGCAGCAGGTTGTAGAACACGGTCGATGACGTGGATCACGCCATTGGTGCACTCGATGTCGGCGGTGGTGACTCGTGCGCCATTGACCGTCACGCCGTCATTTCCGTCAATATCGAGCGGACCGCCTCCGACCGAAGCCGGACGCATGGTCTGGCCCGCAACATCGCGCGCATGGACCGCACCGGGAAGCACATGGAGCAGCAGCAACGCGATCAACGCATCACGCTGCTCGGGCTGGACCAACTTCTCGACCGTGCCGTCCGGCAAGGCGGCGAACGCGTCGTCGGTCGGGGCAAAGACGGTGAAGGGGCCTTCACCTTTGAGTGTGTCGACCAGGCCGGCGGCGGTGACCGCTGCAACAAGCGTGCTGAAAGAGCCGTTCGCATTGGCAGTATCGACGATATCGTTGATCTTCTCGGTCATGGGCTTCTCCTTAATTCCCGCGCTGGATGATACGCGGATGCTGCAACAGCACCGCCAAAACGGGCGGCGCGCATTCGGTCACCGCGCGCTGATGGCGACGGCAAGAATGATGATGACGGTGTAGAGCAGCACCCCGCCGAACAGAATCGGCAGGCTGAAGGTGCCGCCGAAGGTTTGCTTGACCAGGTTTTTCGTCTGATCGAGCAGGTCGGGCCAGGTGTAGGAAACGAAGTCTCCCTGGGTGATAACGTTGATCAGCCGCTCGTCGTCGTCGACAACGGGCAGGCGGCGAAAACGCTCGTTGGACATCAGGCGGAGCCAGCCCACGACGTCTTCGGAAGCTCGCGCGATGCGCAAATCGCTGGTCATAACGTCGCTTATCTTGGTGCTTGCTGGGTCGCGCTCGGCCGCGACCAGCCGCCGCAAGATATCGCGCTCGGTCAGCAGTCCGAGCACCTTGCGGTCGCCATCGACGACGATGATTGATCCGTAATTACGCTCCGCCATCCGCTTTGACGCGCTCAGCACGGGCTCGTCCGGTGCGCACGTCAGCGGCGCCGGCTTGGACTGAAATTCGGCTCGGTCGGAAATCTTCATGGCGACTTTATGCGCCTCGTCGGCGCCCGCCAAAATATGGACTTAAGGCCGTATCGCGTGGGGCCCGGCCGGTGCCGACGCTAGAGGCCCGCCTCGACCGCAATCCGGACCAGATCGGCCGAAGTGCGAAGGTTGAGCCGCTCCATGACGATCCCGCGGTGCATCTTGACGGTCTTTTCCGACAGCCCGAGCTGCCCGGCGATCTGCTTGTTCATCAGTCCGTTCGACACCAGGCCCAGCACCTGCCGTTGCCGTGGCGAAAGCGCGCTCACCGAAGCTGCGGCGCGCACCCGGCGCGCCACGCTCGGTCCGGGGATTTCGTCGCCCACCTCGACCTGCGAGCCGAGAAAATAGCGCAACTCGTCCTTGGCGTCGTAAATCGGAGCGACCAGCACCGCGTTTCGAAACGGGGTGCCATTGCGCTTGTAGTTCAAAATCTCGACCAGCACTGGTCGATGGTCGCGCACACCCTGGCGAATCGTCTCGGTCAACCATGGCTCGGTGCCCGGCCCGGACAGGAAACGGCAATTTCGCCCGAGGATATAGTCTTCGTCATAGCCCGTAAGCGCGCAGAATGCGGCGTTGCAGGCGATGATCGGATTGTCCGGCAGGCGCGGGTCGCTGATAACCGACGCAATCGGGCTTGCCTCGATCAACGCGGTTACTGACGGAAGGGACTGAAGGAGCGTCTTGCCCATGATCGCATCCTAGTTTCTTTACCCCGCGCGTCCAGTCTGCAGTCGATTTTGGCGATTTGTCCTGCGTTGAACATTTGCCCGCAGGTCGCTAGGGAAACGGCAAATCTCAATCCGACATCGAGTTGCCAACCCATGTTCAAGTTCCTGCTAATCGTCCAGACCCTGATCGCCGCCAGCCTGGTCGGCGTGATCCTCATCCAGCGTAGCGAAGGCGGCGGGCTTGGCGTCGGCGGGTCGTCGTCGGGCTTCATGACCGCACGCGGTGCGGCCGATTTCCTGACCCGCTCGACGGCGGTGCTCGGCGGGCTGTTCATCGTCCTGTCGATCATGCTCGCGGCTTATGCCGGCGTGACCAGCAAGCCGATCACGGTCGACACCTCGCTGGTCAATCAGGCGGCCCCGGCAACGGCGCCGACGACTATGCCCGGTGTCCCGGCCAAGCCGGCTACCCCGACCGGTAATCAGCAGGCACCGGCGGTCCCGCTCGCCCAATAGCGCCTTATCGCGACACTTTTTTCGCCGCTTATTCCATCATCCGCTTGCCAGCAGTGGCAAAGCGTCTCTAAGGCTCAACGCCCATGGCGCGGTTCATATTCGTTACCGGCGGCGTGGTCTCCTCGCTTGGCAAAGGTTTGCTTGCTGCGTCCCTCGGGGCGTTGCTCCAGGCGCGTGGCTTCAAGGTCCGGATTCGCAAGTTCGATCCCTATCTGAACGTCGATCCCGGGACGATGTCGCCTTACCAGCATGGCGAAGTCTACGTCACCGATGACGGGGCGGAGACCGATCTCGATCTCGGCCATTACGAGCGCTACACCGGGGTCTCGGCGCGCCAGTCGGACAATATCACCTCGGGCCGGATCTATCAGGGCATCATCGCCCGCGAACGCCGCGGCGATTATCTCGGCGCGACGGTTCAGGTCATTCCCCACGTCACCAACGCGATCAAGGAATTCGCGGTCGCCGACACCGACGATGTCGATTTCGTCATCTGCGAAATTGGCGGCACCGTCGGCGATATCGAAAGCTTGCCGTTCGTCGAGGCGATCCGCCAATTGAAGAACGACCTCGGTCGCGGCCAGTCGTGCTTCGTCCACACCACGCTCGTGCCCTATCTGGCGGCAGCGGGCGAACTCAAGACCAAGCCGACCCAGCATTCAGTGCGGGAGATGACCAGCTACGGTCTCCAGCCCGATATTTTGCTGTGCCGCGCCGAGCGCCCGATCCCCGAGGCCGAGCGCGCCAAGATCGCCTTGTTCTGCAACGTTCCCGCCTCGGCGGTGATCCAGGCGCTCGATGCGCGCTCAATCTACGATGTACCGCTGCAATATCATAACGAGGGCCTCGACGACGAAGTCCTGCGCATCTTCGACATCACTGATGCGCCGCGCCCCGAGCTTTCCGCCTGGGTCGACATCATGGACCGGGTCGATCATCCCGAGGGCGAGGTGACGATCGGCGTGGTCGGCAAGTATGTCGGGCTTCAGGACGCCTACAAAAGCCTCCGCGAAGCCTTGGTTCATGGCGGCATCGCCCACCGGGTCAAGGTCAATATCCGCTGGCTCGACGCCGAACTGTTTGAGAGTGAGAGCGCCGATCTGGCCGCAGAACTTGAGCCGCTCCACGGCATCCTCGTCCCCGGCGGCTTCGGCGAGCGCGGCAGCGAGGGCAAGATCGCGTCGGTCAAATTCGCCCGCGAGCGCGAGGTGCCGTTCTTCGGCATCTGCCTCGGGATGCAGATGGCGTGCATCGAGGGCGCGCGGAACACGGCTGGTCTAGAGGGCGCCTCGACCACCGAATTCGGCGACACTGCGGAACCCGTCGTCGGCCTGATCACCGAATGGATGAGCCCCGAAGGACTCCAGAAACGCACCGCGACCACCGATCTCGGTGGGACCATGCGCCTCGGCGCCTATGAAGCGACTTTGTCGCACAACAGCGTCGTCGCCGCGCAATATGGCACCATCAACATCAGCGAGCGCCACCGCCACCGCTACGAGGTCAACGTCCACTATCGCGACGCGCTCGAAAAGGGCGGACTGGTATTTTCCGGCATGTCGCCCGACGGCGAGCTTCCCGAGATCGTCGAGCGGCCCGACCATCCGTGGTTCATCGGCGTCCAGTTCCACCCCGAGTTGAAGAGCCGCCCGTTCGATCCGCATCCCCTGTTCAAGGGCTTCATCGGCGCCGCGCTCAAGCAATCCAGGCTGGTCTGACTGGCGGTGGCTGCTGGTTCCATCGTTTTCGGGCGAAACTCGCGATCAAATCAGCCTATAAGCGACGGACAAGCCCTAAGAGCCAGGGGGCGTCTTCCGACCGACGATCCACAACAGAAAGACTCACATGATCCGCTCCTTCCTTGCACTCTCGCTGGTCGCCTCCGCAGTGTCGGCCGAAGCTCATGGTTCAACGACCAGAGTGGCGGCATCTAGCGCCTTGTCTCCCTCCGCCAGAAGCGCTGCGGCGACAGTCGATGCGTTCCATGCCGCGCTCAAAAGCGGTGATGCGCGCACTGCCTCGGCGTTGCTCGCCGACGACGTGCTGATCTACGAATCGGGGGAGGTCGAGCGCAACAAGGCCGCATATGCTGGTCACCACCTTGGCGCTGACATTCAATTCGAAGCGGCGGTAAAATCGACCGTCAACCGCCGCGCCGGACATTCGGCTGGCACGATGGCGTGGATCGCCAGCGAAGGCCGCACCACCGGCACGTTTAACGGCCGCCCGATCGACGTCGCGACGACCGAGACGATGGTCCTCCAGCGGGTCGGCAAGGCGTGGCGGATCGTCCAGATTCACTGGTCGTCGGCCAAGTCGCGCTGACCATTTGAAGACCGGCCCAATCCTCCCTAAGTGAGCCCCATGTCGAACATCATTTCCACCCGCATGCTGATTCTCGGCTCGGGCCCAGCCGGGCTTACCGCTGCCATTTACGCCGCGCGCGCCGGCCTGTCGCCGGTTGTCGTCCAGGGCATCCAGCCCGGCGGCCAGCTGACCACCACCACCGATGTCGAAAATTACCCCGGCTTTCGCAACGTCATCCAGGGTCCGTGGCTGATGGAGGAAATGCAGGCGCAGGCCGAGCATGTCGGCACCAAGATGGTATGGGACCATGTCAGCCACGTCGATTTGTCGCGCCGCCCGTTCGTGGTCAAGGGCGACAGCGGTGAATATCACGCCGATACCATCGTCATCGCCACCGGCGCACAGGCCAAGTGGCTCGGCCTCCCGTCAGAGGAGCATATGAAGGGCAAAGGCGCCTCGGCCTGCGCCACCTGCGACGGTTTCTTCTATCGCGGCAAGAAGGTCGCGGTGATCGGCGGCGGCAATACTGCAGTCGAGGAAGCGCTCTACCTGACCAATCATTCGCAAGACGTCACCCTGATCCACCGCCGCGACACCTTCCGCGCCGAGAAAATCCTCCAGGACCGTCTGTTCGCCAATCCGCACATCAAGGTCGTGTGGCACAGCGAAGTCGCTGAATTCATCTCCGGCGGTGATCCCGAAGTGCTGGTCGGTCTCGACCTGCGCGATGTCTGCACCGGCGCGGTTCGCCGGATCGACGTCGACGGCGCGTTCGTCGCGATCGGCCACTCGCCCGCAACCGAATTGTTCAAGGACAAGCTCACGCTCGACGATGACGGCTACATCCAGGTCGAAATTGGCACCACCAAGACCTCGGTTCCCGGCGTCTATGCCTGCGGCGACGTTATGGACAAGATCTACCGCCAGGCCGTCACCGCCGCGGGCACCGGCTGCATGGCCGCGCTCGATGCCGAGAAATTCCTCGCTGCGGAGGAATATGAAGCGATTGCGGCCGAGTAGTTAGCCCCCCACCTTGCGCGTCGCGAAGGCCAGTAACCGTCCGTAGGACATGAAATCCTCGGCTTCGACATCATCGTCTTCGATCACCACCGACAGCCGCTCCTCGATCCCGGTCAGCAGATTGGCGACCGCCAGCGAATCAAACTCGGGCAGCGCGCCGAACAATTCGGTATCCGCATCAAACGCATGAACCCGCGCCTTGGACAGCCCGAGCACGTTGACCAGCAACCCGCGCAGCTCGCGATCGACTGAATCGGCTTTCTTCCTGGCGGGCAATACGTCCATCGGCGCGCAACTATGCCAGCCCCGCTCCCGGAGCAACCCTGTACCCCTGCCTTCGCAGGGCAAGGCTGCTAGAGCATGAGAATGAGTCCCGACCCCACGCCATACCCGCTGGATCATCTCGCGCTTCGCGGGGTTGGCGATTCCACCGCCCTCATCGTCGGTAACGACCGCCTCGATTATCACCGGCTGGAGGAACTGGTCGGCCGCACCGCCGGGGCCTTGCTCGCCACCGGCCTCGTGCCTGGCGATCGTATCGCCAGCTGGATGGGTAAGACCATCCTCGCCTGCATCCTGCCGCTCGCCGCCGCGCGCGCTGGGCTGGTCCACGTCCCGATCAACCCCGTGCTCCGCCGCGCGCAGGCCGAGCACATCCTCGCCGACAGCGGTGCCGCCTTGCTGATCGCCAACCGCGCCCGCCTCGCTACGCTCGAAACCGCGCCCAACGCCATCGCGCTCGAGGACTGGCTGCCCGGCACCGACCAGCTCGCTCCCTCGCGCCACGATCGCGACACGCTCGCGGCCTTGCTCTACACCTCAGGCTCGACCGGCCGCCCCAAGGGGGTGATGCTCAGTCACGCCAACCTGTGGCTAGGCGCGATCAGCGTGGCGCATTTCCTCCGCCTCACCCCCGACGATCGCACCTTGGCTGTCCTCCCGCTGGCCTTCGATTATGGCCAGAACCAATTGCTCGCAGCCTGGGCTGCGGGGAGTTGCGCGATCGGCTTCGATTATCTTCTCCCCGCAGACGTGAAGAAGGCCGTGCGGCGTCATGACGTCACGACCCTGGCCGGCGTACCGCCCTTATGGCACCAGCTCGCCGCGCTCGACTGGGTCGACGGGGCAGGGGCGACCCTGCGCACCCTCACCAACAGCGGCGGTCACCTCCCCGAACCGATCGTCCGCCGCCTCCGCACCCTGTTCCC
>JBKJUB010000039.1:0-3566 GCA_046590765.1 Sphingomicrobium sp.
ATATTGAAAGCTCGGTTCGACCGTCAGGGTCAGCGAATCGGTCAGACTGAAGCGCGAGGAGCCCTTGATGTTGCCAGTGTTCGAAGGATTGTAGCGGCGATCGAATTCGGTGCCACAACTTGCCAGCGTGTTGGTCGACAGGGTCGGGGCGTCGGCCACGCCCGGTTGAGGGGTATCGGTCTGGCATGGATAGTTGATGTCATATTCGCGCTCATTGCGGGTGAGCGGAAAGCGCTGGGCATTGCCTGGTCCAACGGTCCGAACGGTCGAATCTGCTGCACTCTGGGTAAGATCCTGACGCAGCCGCAGCGAGCCGAAGAAATTGGTCCGGTTCTGGTTGTAATTTCCGCTGATTGAAACGAAATCGCCATTGCTGCCCAGCGGCTGATAGATTTTGGCGTTATATTGTTGCTTGTCGACGACCCCATAATTGTTGAATGGATTGTCGTTCTTGGCGGTGCTTGCCGAGACAAACGCGCGCGTTCCCCACGGGCCAACCTCACCGGTGTCGATCACTGCAAAGATGCGGCGGAAGTCGAACTGGCCGAGCGATCCGACCACGCGGCCGCCGAATTCCTTGGTCGGCAAGCGGGTACGCAGGTTGACAGTGCCGCCGACGGCCGAGGCAGTCGGTGAATCGACGTCGGTGGTGCCGAGGTTGACGTTGACCTGGTCGATCAGTTCGGGGTCGACCTGTTGGTTGGAAAAGATCGCATAATTGCCCGAATCATTGAGCGGGATACCGTCGAAGGTCAGGCTGATGCGCGAACTGTCGAAGCCTCGAATAGTCAGCGTTCCGCCCGACGAGCCGTAAGCGTCGTTGTTCTGGAAGCTGACGCCGGGAACCGCGTTGATCGTGTCGAGGATCGACTGACCTGGGTTCTGTCGAGCGATATATTCCTGCGTCAGGACCGCTTTGGCTTTAGACGTATCGGGCGCGACAACGCCGCCGACCTGCTGGGCGCGGGTCCCGGTGATGACGATCGCCTCTTCCTTCTTTTCGAAGTCCTGAGTGCCGGCCGATTGAGCAAAAGCGGCGGTCGGGAAGATGACAGCCGACGTGCAGAGAAGAATGATCTTTTTCACGGTGTTAGAACCCCCCACGGGTAAGCGCTGAATTGCGAGTCGTTGCGGCTGCTATAGCCACAATGAGACGATTGGGTGACGGTCCGGATCGGACCGACTTTGAATCTTTCGAAGCGTTGCCGTTATGCCACGCGACTCCGCGCGATCCGAACGACGCGGCGCCTCAAGCAAGGTTTTGGTTTGATTACAACAGTGTCAGTAAGCTTTGCTGTCGAGCCTCCGGCCAATGGCCACGAACAGGTAAATCAGCGGCGGGACGAGCACGAGAGAGAGCACTACCTTTGCCAACATCTGGCCGAGCAACAACTCGCCGATCGGGAACACGCCGTAAAAGGCAACGCTGATAAAAATCAGCGTGTCGACGATCTGGCTGAGCCCGCTGGCGACGGCTGAACGGAACCACAGCAATTTGCCGCCATCCCTTTTCAGCTGCGTGAAGATGGTGACGTTGAGCAACGTCGAAATGCCGTAGGCGAGAATTCCGCCGAGCCAGATTCGCGGGGTTCCCCCCATGATCGTGTTGAACGCGCCCAGGCGCTCGGGATCCATCGCCGGGGCGGCGGGAACGGCAAGTACGACCAGCGTCAGCACCAGCGATATCAGTAACGGAACAAAGCCCCACAGCACCAATTTGTTGGCCGTTTCGCGGCCGTGCATTTCAGCCACCGCGCTCGAGGTGATGACCAGCAGCAGGAAAGCGAAGATCCCCGCCTCGACCGCCAGCGGCGCGCCCAAGATGAGCTGGCCGATCTGTTCGAACGGCCAAGGCGCGACCTGCTTGTTGCCGAGGACGCCGGCGATGCACACCATTCCGCCGTAAAAAATCGCAAAGGCGAACAGGGACGGGCGGATGCCGGCGGCGGAGGGCTCGGCAGGCGCTTTGGTTTTGGTGCTCATGGCGGCGAAGGCCTAACGGCTTTGCCTGCCCTCGCAAGGGTTTTGTTGACCCCGCCTAGCCCACGCGGCTAGCGCGCGCTCCGTGACCCAGCCCGCAATCGACATCATCGCCATCGGCGACGCCATCGTCGACGTCATCGCCACCTGCGACGACGCCTTCATCGCGGCGCATGGTCTGCCCAAGGGCGGGATGCAGTTGCTCGATAGCGATTCGGCCGACCGACTGTACGCGGCGATGGGCAATGCGCGCGAGACCAGCGGCGGGTCGGCGGCCAATTCGATGGCCGGGATTGCGGCGATGGGCGGCCGCGCCGCCTTCATCGGCCAGATCACCAACGATCAATTGGGCGATATTTTCCGCCATGACATGCAGGCGCTCGGTGTGCGGTTCGACACGCCCGCGCTGACCGATAAGCACGCACCGCCGACCGGGCGCTGCCTGATCCTCGTCACCCCCGATGCGCAGCGGACGATGAACACCTCGCCCGGCGCGTCGCATTTGCTCAGCCCCGCCGCGCTCGACGAAGGGCTGATCGCGTCGGCGGCCATCCTCTATCTCGAAGGCTATTTGTTCGGCCCCGAATTGCCGCGCGCGGCGATGATGCGCGCGATCGATATTGCCCACGGCGCGGGACGCGAGATTGCGTTCACGCTGAGCGAGAGCGTCTGCATCCCCGGACGCCGCGAAGCGTTCACCCAGATGATCGACCGCGGTTCGATCGACCTGTTGTTCGCCAATGAGCATGAGGCGCTCCAGCTGACCGGCGCGGCGGGGCTGGGCGAAGCACTGGCGATGCTCTCGGCCAAGGTGCCGACATTAGTCATCACCCGCGGGGCGGAAGGCGCTCTGGCGCTCCAGGACGGGGAGGGGGTCGAAGTCCCCGCCACACCGGTCGCCAACGTCGTCGACACCACTGGCGCGGGCGATCTGTTCGCCGCCGGCTTCCTCGTCGCCCGGGCGCGCGGGCACGCACTAAGCCGCTGTTTGGAAACCGGTGCAGTGTCCGCCGCCGAAATCATTTCGCACTTCGGCGCTCGCCCTGAAGCCGACCTGCGGACATTGGTGATCCTATGATCAAACGCCTCGCGGTTTACTGCGGCTCTGCTCCCGGTACCGACCCGGCCTTCGCCGATTGCGCGCGCGAGCTTGGCGCGGTGATGGCGGCGCGCGGGATCGACCTGGTTTATGGTGGCGGCAGGCTCGGGCTGATGGGGGTCATCGCCGATACCGTCCTCGCGGCGGGCGGCAAGGTTTACGGCGTGATCCCCGAGGCGTTGGTCGCGCACGAAGTCGCGCATCAGGGCTGCACCGAATTATTCACCGTCTCCACGATGCACGAGCGCAAGGCCAAGATGACCGAGTTATGCGACGCGTTCGTCGCCTTGCCCGGCGGGATCGGGACGCTCGACGAATTGTTCGAGGCGTGGACGTGGAATGCGCTCGGTTATCACGCGCAGCCATTCTGCCTGCTCAACGTCAACGGCTTCTGGAACGACCTCACCGGCTTCATCGACCATGTCGCGGCAAGCGGTTTCCTGAGCAACGCCCGCCGCGATCAATTGCTCAAGGCCGAAACCCCGGC
>JBKJUB010000019.1:0-5039 GCA_046590765.1 Sphingomicrobium sp.
GTGTAGGGCGATGCGAAATTGCCGACGATCCCGTCGAAGGCGAACAACGCCTTGGCCATGTCGCCCTCGAAATAACGATCGAGAATGTCGCCTTCGCTCTTGGTCGCGAATTCGTGCAGCGTGCGCACTTCGGATGTCTTGAGCCCGACCAGGTCCTTGCCCAGCGCCGCCAGCGCCGGCCACCCGCGCGCACCCCCGCCAGCGCCCGGCGGGGCTTTCAAGATCCATTTCTTGACCAGCCGGACAACCACCTCCAGCTCGGCATTGTAGCGATCATAGCCCGCGCCATCGGTTGCGACATGCCGCGCAATGTCAGCGCGGGTCCGCCCGTCGCGCCCGGTCAGCAAATATGTCCCATCCGGCCCCGGCAGGAAATTATCCTTCTTGCGCAGCACGACCTTGAGCCCGTGCCGCTCGAGTTCCATCTCGCGGATCACCTTGGGCTGCAGCAACGACACGGTGTAACTCGCCGCCGAATTGCGAAACCCGGGGTGAAACTCGTCGGTCACCGCCGCCCCGCCAACCTTGTCCGCCGCCTCGAGGATGGTGACCTTCATCCCGCGCTTGGCGAGATAGTAAGCGCAGGTCAGCCCGTTATGCCCGCCCCCGATAATGATTGCGTCGGTCACTTCATCAGCACCAATTCTTCAGCCATCGTCGGGTGCAGCGCAAACGTCGCGTCGAAGTCCGCCTTTGTCAGCTTGGCCTTGACCGCAATCGCCGCCGCCTGGAGGATTTCGGGTGCATCGGGGCCGATCATGTGAAGCCCGACGATCACATCCGTCGTTTCGTCGACGATGATCTTGTACAGCGACCGCTCATTACGCCCAGCGAGGACATTCTTCATCGGTCGGAAATCAGAAATGTAGGTTCGAACCGACCCCAATTTGTTCTTCGCCTGGCCCTCGGTCATCCCGACGCTGGCGATTGGTGGGTGGCTGAACACCGCGTGTGGGACGTTGGCATAATCGACCCGCGTCGGCTTGTTGCCAAACACCGTATCGGCAAACGCCTGCCCTTCGCGGATCGCAACCGGGGTCAGCTGGATCCGGTCGGTGACGTCGCCCACCGCGTAGATCGACTCCACGTTGGTGCGATTGTCATCATCGACCTTGATCTGGCCATTGTCGCCCAATTCGACGCCCGCCGCATCGAGCCCCAGCCCGTCGACATTCGGCGTCCGCCCGATCGCGAACAGCACTTCGTCCGCCTCCAGATCGTCGCATCCCCCCATATCGATCTTGAGCGTTCCGTCGGCCTGTTTCTCGATCGCGTTGAAGGTCGAGTTGAACTTGAAGTCGATCCCCTTGGCCAGGCTGATCTGGAGCAGCCGATCGCGCAATTGCTCGTCGTAGCCGCGCAGGATGGTGTCGCTGCGGTTGACGATCGTCACATGGCTTCCGAACTGGTGGAAGATGCCGGCGAACTCATTGGCGATATAGCCGCCTCCCGCGATAACGATCCTTTTAGGCAAGCGCTCAAGGTGAAACACTTCGTTCGAGGTGATGCAATGCTCGACCCCAGGCACATCGGGCAGCATCGGCCGCGCCCCGGTGGCGATTAGTATGATGCGCGCAGTGCGAGCCTTGCCAGACGCCAGCCGTATTTCGTTCGGCCCAATCAGCTCTCCGCGCTCGTGAAAGATCGTCACATCGTGATTGGTCAGCGTCTGGGTATAAATCCCTTCCAACCGGTCGACCTCGGCCAGCACATTGTCGCGCAGCACCGGCCAGTTGAACTGACAGCTGATAATGTCCCAGCCGAACATCGCCGCGTCGTTCAGATCCTCGGCAAAATGCGCGCCATAAATGAGCAACTTCTTGGGCACGCAGCCGCGGATCACGCACGTCCCGCCAATTTTATGCTCCTCGACGATCGCGACCTTGGCGCCGTGCGCCGCCGCCACCCGCGCCGCGCGCACCCCGCCCGATCCTGCACCGATCACGATCAGGTCGAAATCATGTTTCATAATCCAGCTTTCTCGATCAAGGCGCGGGTCGAGACATCGAACTTCTCGCGATGCTCGGGATCGTCGAGCTCGCGCGCCAGTCGTTTGCCAAGCTCGACCCCGAACTGGTCGAACGAGTTGATGTCGAGCAAAATGCCCTGAACGAACGTGCGATGTTCGTAGAAAGCGATCAGCGCCCCAAGCGTGCGCGGGTCGAGCCGATCGAGCAGGATCGTCGATGACGGCCGGTTGCCGGGAAAATTCTTGTACGGATCGTCCGATTTATCGCCCGCCATCAGCGCCGCACCCTGCGCGAACGCGTTTAGCAACAAGGCGCGGTGGTGCGCCGGATCCTGGCTATCCTCGGCTTCGATCACCCCGACGAATTCGACCGGCAGCAAATGCGTGCCCTGGTGGAGCAATTGAAATACCGCATGCTGCGCGTCGGTCCCGGTCCCGCCCCAGGTGATCATCGCGCTCGGCCGGTCGAGCGGCTCGCCCTCCGCCGTTACCGACTTGCCATTCGATTCCATTTCCAATTGCTGGAGGTAGGACGGCAGCAGCCGCAGCCTTTCGTCATAAGCGAACACGCCGCGGGTCTCGCATTTGAGCCGCTGGCTGTAAGCTAGATCGGCGAAGGCCGCGATCATCGGGACGTTGGCGGCGGGTTCGGTCAGGCGGAAATGGCGGTCCATCTCGCCCGCGCCTTCGAGCAATTCCTCAAACGCTTCCCAGCCCAGCGCCAGCGCGACCGAAAAACCGACCGACGACCACATCGAATAACGCCCGCCAACGCCCTCGCTGAATGGCAGGATGCGCGTCTCGTCGATCCCGAACTTGATTGCTTCCTCGGGGTTGGCGGTGACCGCGATCACCCGGCCATAGGGATCCTCGACCCCCGCCTCCTGCATCCACGCAATCACCGCGCGGGTGTTCATCAGCGTCTCGGCGGTGGTGAAAGTCTTCGACACCGCGACAATCAAGGTCGATTCGGGGTCGTGCGGGTCGGTTGCATCGTCGACTGCCTGACCGTCTATGTTGCTTAGAACGCTAACCCCGTAATTGCCCAAGTCGCGGCCCAGCGCGTCGAGCAATAATTCGGGCCCGAGCGCCGATCCGCCGATGCCGATGTGGATCAACCCGTGCACCTCGCCAAACGCCCCGGCCTCGATCGCATCAACCATCGAGCGCATCCGCTGGTGGAGGGCGGCGGCCTTGGCAACATCATCCGGCGCGCCCTGCCCGCGCTCGGCGACATGGGTCGCGGCGCGGCCTTCGCTAGGGTTGACGATCCCGCCCGAGAATAAGGCATCGCGCTTGGCATCGAAACCGATTGCTGCAGCATGCCCCACAAATTTCGCGATCAAATCGGGGGCCAAATGGGTCTTGGACCAATCAAAATGGATCCCACCGACGTCGAATGTCAGCTTTTCCAGCCGCTCGGCATCGCCATCGAACAAGTCATTGAGCCGGGCCACGTCATGGCTGTCGATCGCGGCCCACGGGTCGCTGCTTGCGGGTGCTGTCGTCATTGCCGCTCTCTTAGAACGGCGCGACGCAAATACCATCCCCGCTTGACCTTCACGCGGAGGCCCGAAAGAAGGCCGCCGATGCCCGACACCCCCCTATCCGAGCCCGAACATCCGTCCCGCGCAGGCCGTAGCGGGCTGATTCGCTCGCTGTTGATGCTCGCGATCCTTGCCTGGGCGCTGCGCAGCCTGATCGTCGCGCCGTTCAGCATCCCCTCGGGGTCGATGCTGCCGACGATGGCGATCGGCGATTATCTGTTTGTCTCGAAATGGCCCTACGGCTTTTCGCGCTACAGCTTCCCGCTGCAATTCCCGTCGTTCGAGGGTCGCGTGCTGGGCCGCCTGCCCGAGCGCGGCGACGTGGTGATCTTCAAACGCCCCGATGCGGTCGGTGCCGACTGGGTCAAGCGCGTCATCGGCCTGCCCGGCGACACCGTCTCGGTCAGCGGCGGCAACGTCTTCCTCAATGGCAAGGCGGTTCCCCGCCAGTCGGTCGGCAATGTCACGCTGGCGTCTAGCCCCAACAGCCCGTGTCGGGCCGCCCCTGGCGCGTTTTTGCAGCAATCGCGCGGCAGCTGCGATTATCCCGCCTTTCGCGAAACACTGCCCGGTGGCCGCTCCTACCTCACCTTCGACCAGGTTCAGGGCGGACCCGGCGACAACCGAGCGACAGTGACGGTCCCCGCTGGTCAACTTTTCCTGATGGGCGACAATCGCGACGACAGCCTCGACAGCCGATTCACCCTCGACGAAGGCGGAATCGGGCTGGTTCCGGTCGATCGCCTGGTCGGGCGCGCGGCCTTTGCCTTCTGGTCGACCGACGGCAGTGCGTCCTATTGGAAGCCGTGGACATGGTTCAGCGCCTTGCGCTTCGACCGGATCGGGACCAGCTACCAGCCATGAACGATCTTCGCCTCTTTTTGACCAAGGCGCTCGGCCATGCGCCGGTCAATATCGCGCTCTACGAGCAGGCGCTGACCCACGGCAGCGCCAGCCGCACGACGTACGAGCGGCTCGAATTCCTTGGTGACCGGGTGCTCGGGCTGGTCGTTGCCGAGTGGCTCTACGAGCGCTTCCCCGATGAGCCCGAAGGCCAGATGAGCCGCCGCTACAATGCCCTGGTCGCGCGCGAAACCTGCGCCGACGTCGGGCGCGAGCTTGGCGTCCCCGCCGAAATCCGCCTCGGCCGCCAGGCCCGCGAAGATCGCGCGACCGAAAGCGACAACGTCATCGGCGATGTCATCGAAAGCCTGATCGGCGCGCTCTATTTCGATGGCGGATACGATTCGGCCAAGGCCTTCATCCGGACCGCCTGGGCAACATATCTTGACAGCCAGAATGGCGCGCCGGTCCATCCCAAGTCGGCGCTGCAGGAGCTTGCGGCGGCGAAGAATTGGGGCGCGCCGACCTATGAAATCGTCAGCCGCTTCGGCAAGCATCATGCCCCCACCTTCCGCATCAAGGTCAGCATCCGCGGCGCCGGCGAGGCCGAGGCCGAGGGCCCGTCCAAACAGGATGCCGAAACCGCCGCTGCGACCGCTTTGCTCGAAAAACTGCCCGCC
>JBKJUB010000126.1:0-4403 GCA_046590765.1 Sphingomicrobium sp.
TCGGCGAGGCGGGCTATCGGCTGGAATGCAGCGACAGCGGCGGCGACGATTCCGGCGGCAGTGGTGACGCGGCGGCACCGGATGGCCGCGCCGGGCTGGGGCTCAAGATATTGCAGGCCTCGGTCCGCCAGCTGAGCGGGACGATGGCAGCAGGGCGCGACGCGGCGGGCTATTCGACGCGGCTTGAGATCAGTTTTACCGGCGACTGAGCCGCTGTCCTAAAACGGGTCGATCCAAACTGGAGCGTGGCGCGCTGGCGGCGGTCGCGATTAGTCGCTGCGCTCCACTTCGAGGAGTTTGGCGATGAGGATCTTGCGTAAGCTGTTGAGCAACACCCGCGGCGCGACCGCGATCGAATATGCGCTGATCGCGTCGCTGATTTCGATTGCCGCAATCGCCGCCTTCAACAATTTGGGCGACGGCGTGCTGGGCAAGTTCAACGCCGTCAACCAATCGATCTAGTCGCCGGTGAGGCGGCTTCGCCTCAGCGGTAGGTCGACAAATCGGTCGCCGGCCGGGTCGATTCAACGCGGGTCTGCGCCGGATCGATCGGGGTGCCGGTATCGGCGCTGCTACTCGAACCCGACGACCAGGATTGGGCGTCGCGGATCGTCTCGGCGTCCATTTGCGCGCTCGCTTGGCCGAAGCCGGCGAGCGTATCGCCGAGCGATTGCCGATTGGGGACGGCCTTTGACGGATAGCCGTTCACCTGAGTCGCGACGTCATTCATCGTTCCACGAATGGTCTCGCCATAGGCCTGGAGATCGCCAGGGTGCGCGGCCATGTAGGCCGACAGGCGCTGGCCGTAGCGCAGCTGGCTGAACGGGCGATCCTCAAGCTCGGCGGCGACCTGCTCGGCCATCGCCTGGCGCCCGATATTGAGCATCAGCGGACTATTGAGATAGGGGCCGGCGATCTTGTCGTCGCGCTTGTCGATGTCGACCTTGATCGACACGCGGCTGTGCCCGGAATCTTCGCTCGCCACGAAGGCAGTGAAGGTCGCGCCGTCATGCCCCGCCTCGCCGAAATGCCATTCGATCGAGCCCGGCTTGCGGACGATGCGCGGGGCGCCGGGGAACATGCCGGTGATCATCGGCGGGAGCGGGGTTGCGGCGAGCTCGGCATAAGCGACCGCGAACGGCTTGGCGTAAATTTCGCCCGATTTGAGGACGCCGCTGACATGCACCCCGCCAGCGACAAGCGCGGCGGCACCGGCAATGGCAAACATGGCTTTCACGGCGGCGCTCCCTCGATCACCGGCAATGATAGCCACGCCTTACCTAACGAGCGGTAAAAGTGGCGCAGGTTGATCGGCGCGCATGAGACAGATAATCTGCGGCAGGTTTTGCAGGGGGGGAAAATGGCCACAGTTGAAGACATGCAGGTGCCGCGGCGCGACGGGGCGGTCGGCGACGAGCGGTTCTTCCTGTGGGGCGCGATCGCGATGGCGCTGGTCGTGCTCGCCGGATTTTCGACCCAGTTGGCAATGGGGCGATCGAGCTTTGCGTCGCCGCCACTGGTCCATGCCCACGCGATCGTCTTCATGGGATGGATCACGCTGTTTGTGACCCAGAACATTTTGGTGTCGCGCGGGCGGATCGATTTGCATCGCAAGCTGGGGTGGATCGGCGCGGGGTGGATCGTGGCGATGGTCGTCCTCGGCCTTATAGTGACGGTGGCGATGGTTCGACGCGGGCAGGTGCCATTCTTCTTCAAGCCATTGCAGTTCCTGGTGTTCGATCCGGTAGCGGTGCTGACCTTCGCCGCGCTGACGGTGACGGCGATCATCAACCGGCGGCGGACTGAGTGGCACCGGCGACTGCATTTTTGCGGCACCGCAGTGTTGATGGGGCCGGCATTCGGGCGATTGCTGCCACTGCCGTTGCTGGTGCCGTGGGCGTTCGAGGCGACGTTTGTCGCGACGATGCTGTTCCCGCTGGCCGGGGTGATCGCGGATGCGCGGCGCAGCGGGCGGGTGCATCCCGCGTGGGGCTATGGGATGGCAGTGATGATCGGATCGCTGCTGCTGACGGAGGCGGTGGCCTATGGTCCGCCGGGGCAAGCGCTGTATCGCGGCGTGACGGCTGGATCACCCGGAGCAGCGGTCGCGCCACTGGCGTTTCCGCCGCCGCCAGCGGGGCCGCGCATGACCGGGCAAACTGTGGCTCGATGATGGGCGGTGCATAAGCGCTTGTCATATCGACGAGCGGGATGATATCATGTCACAATATGCTGCGGTATCTGACCTTGTTGATCATCAGCGCGCTGCTCCTTGGACAGGGGTTCTCGGCGGGCGCGGCGATGTGTGTTCACCGCAGTGCCGGCGAGCATGCGCGGGCGTTGGAGAGCCGTAGCGGCGGGGTTGCTGCCGTTGCCCAGAATGAAGATAGCGCCGCCGCGCTGATGGCGACGAAAGCGGCTGCGTCGGGCAGTATCGGACTGACTTGGGTGGCGCATCTCTCCGCTCCGCCGGTGCTCGTGCCGCCGCTTGTGGTTTCCGATCGGGTTATGATGTCATTTGCCGACGAACCGGCGTTGAAGGGCATTTCTACCGCTCCATTGCTGAGGCCGCCGCACCCCATCGCATAGTCGTGCCCTTCGCGGCATGATGAAGGCAGCCACTGCGTGGCGCCTTGCGCTGGCGAAACCAACTGACGCCAGCTTTCCCGAACCGGACCAACCCGGAAAACTCGCGCGCCGATGGCGCCACGCTGACTGTCCCTTGGGGCAGCTATGATCGGAAATCACTCATGAATCGTCTCGTCCTTCTCGCTGGATCCGCGCTCGCGCTGGTGTCGCAATCCGCTTTCGCCCAAGTCGCGGCAACGGATAGCCAATCGGCCGCTGCCGCCGATGTCGCCGCTACCGCCGATGCCACCGCTGCTCCCAACAATGCGGCGGCCAAGGATGACGCCATCGTGATCGTCGGCAAACGGCGGCGCGACGATGTGCTGGGCGATGTGTCGGTGCTGGGCGGCGAGGATTTGGCCAGGAACGTCCGGCCGACGATCGGCGAGACGCTGATCAAGCAGCCCGGCGTGAGTGCGGCCGGATCGGGGCCGAACGTGGCCAAGCCGGTGCTGCGCGGGCTGGGCGGCGACCGGATCCGGATTTTGACCGACGGAATCGGCAGCCTGGACGTGTCGTCATCGTCGAGCGACCATGCAGTGGCGATCAACCCGCTGACCGCGCAATCGATCGAGATATTGCACGGGCCGGCGGCGCTGGTGTTCGGATCATCGGCGATCGGCGGGGTGGTCAATGTAGTCGATGCGCGGATCCCGCGCCGGGTGCCCGAGGCACCGATCGGTGCCAAGGCCATCGTCGGATACGGAACCGCCGCCAATGAGCGGATCGTCAGTGGCGCGGTCGATGTGCCGCTGACCGGGCATATCGTCGCCCATGCCGACGCCAGCTGGACCAAGAATGACGATCTCGAAACCGGCGGTTACATCCTCGCCCGCCCGCTTCGACGGCAGGCGGCGCTGAGCGGCGATCCGGCGATCCGCGATCTGGCCGATCTTAAGGGTCGGCTGCCCAACAGCGACGGGCGGACGTTTGAGGCGGCGGGGGCGCTGGCCTATGTCGATGGCGGGCTCAATATCGGCGCGTCGGTCAGCCGGCATACGGCTTATTACGGGGTGCCGATCCGCTACTCGCTCGACCCCGCAGTCGAGGCCGAGGCGACCCATCTCGACGTCCACCAGACGCGCTATGATGCGCGGGCGGAAGTGCCGCTGGACGGATTTTTCCGCCAGCTCAGGGTGCGCGGCGGCTATTCGGACTATCGTCACTCCGAAATCGGCGGCGACGGGGCGATCGCCACGACGATCTTTTCCAAGGGTGGCGAAGCGCGGGTCGATCTCGAGCAGAGCGACAAGCCGTCGGGTTGGGGCGGCGCGTCGGGAATCCAGGCGCTCGACATCAAGCAGCGTGCCGTGGGCGAAGAACAATTCGTCCCGCCGACCCATGTGCGGTCGTTCGGCATCTTCACCGTCCAGCATCTCGAGCGCGGCCCCTTTCGGGTCGAGGGCGGGGTGCGGTTCGAACGCAATCTGCTCGACGCGAGCGCCAGCGATGTGGTCGGCAATCCCGACCTCAAGCGGCGCTTCTCGACGCTCTCGCTGTCGGCCGGCGGGCGCTACGAACTGTCGCCCCAGTGGAGCGTCGGGCTCAACCTGGCGCGCAGCCAACGGGCGCCATCGGCGGAGGAATTATTCGCCAATGGCCCGCATGGCGGCAACGCCAGCTTCCAGATCGGCGACCCCGATTTGTCGACCGAAAAGAGCGTCGGCTTCGAAGCCACCATCAAGCACAGCAGCCGCAATCTGAACCTGCACGCGACCCTGTACAGCAGTCGTTTTTCCAACTTCCTGTATGAAGCAGCAACCGGAGAGGTTCGT
>JBKJUB010000053.1:0-3574 GCA_046590765.1 Sphingomicrobium sp.
TGCTATAGGCCGCGCACCTTAATGGCGTCCGCGCGGGCGTGGCGGAATTGGTAGACGCGCTTGGTTTAGGTCCAAGTATCGCAAGATGTGGGGGTTCGAGTCCCTTCGCCCGCACCATTTTCGCCGCCACACGGACCGATAATGATTTACGGGATTGCGGAACAAGACATGAAAACCGTCGAGACGGAAAATGACGGCCTCAAGCGGGCCTACACGCTGACCATCGCCGCCAAGGATATCGATGCTCGGCTCGACCAGGAAATCAAGCGCATTGCGCCGACGGTGAAGATGCCGGGTTTCCGCCCCGGCAAGGTTCCGGCCAACCTCATCCGCAAGATGCACGGCGATGCGCTCCATCAGGACGCGCTATCGAGCGCGGTGCAGCAAAGCGTCCAGGGCCTGCTCAGCGAGAAGAAGCTTCGTCCGGCGATGCAGCCCGAGGTCGAGCTCGACCAGGGTTATGCGCCGGGCAAGGATGCCGAGATCAAGGTTCGGCTCGAAACGCTGCCCGATGTGCCCAAGCCCAAGATCGACAAGTTGAAGCTTGAGCGGCTGACGGTCGAAGCGGACGACAAGGCCGTCGCCACCCAATTGAAGACGCTCGCTTCGTCGCAAAAGGCGTGGAAAGCCGCGCCCAAGGGCCACAAGGCCGCGATGGGCGATCAGGTCGTGATCGATTTCGCCGGCAAGGTGAAGGGCGTCGCGTTCGACGGCGGCACTGGCACTGGAATGGCGGTCGAGCTTGGTTCGGGATCGCTGATCCCGGGGTTCGAAGATGGCCTGGTCGGGGTCAAGGCTGGCGACGAGAAGGACATCAACGTCACCTTCCCGGCTGATTACCAAGCCGAAAATCTGAAGGGCAAGGCTGCGGTTTTCTCGATCAAGGCGACCGAGGTGAAGACCGCTGGCGAGACCAAGCTTGACGATGAATTCGCCAAGACGCTCGGGTTGCAGGGGATCGACCAGCTCAAGGGCTTGATCCGCGAGCAGGCGCAGCAGGAGCTTAACGGCCTGACCCGCACGCACATGAAGCGCCGCTTGCTCGACCAGCTGGCCGCCGACCATGATTTCGATGTTCCGCCGTCGATGGTCGAAGCCGAGTTCACCAACATCATGGAGCAGCTCAAGCATGAAGCGAGCCACGACGAGGATCCGGCCGCATCGCTCAAGGAAATTGAGGGCGAGGCCGATGATTATCGCAACATTGCCGAGCGCCGCGTGCGCCTCGGGCTGCTGCTGAGCGAGATCGGATCGGCCAACGGGGTCGAGGTCAGCCAGGCCGAGATGAACCGCTTGATCGGCCAGGCCGCTTCGCAATATCCGCCTGCGGATCGCGATCGCTTCATCCAGTACGTCCAGCAGGAGCCGATGGCGGCCGCGCAGCTGCGTGCGCCATTGTATGAGGATAAGGTCGTCGACTTCCTGTTCGCCAAGGCCGACGTCACCGTGCGTGCATCGACCCGCGAGGAGCTTGAAGCCGATCTCGAGAGCGAGGACGGCCACGTGCACGGTCCGAATTGCGGTCATGACCAGGTAAAGCCCACCAAGGGCAAGAAGGCGGCTGCGAAGCCTGCTGCCAAGGCTGAAGCGAAGAAGGCCGATCCGAAAAAGGCCGAGCCAAAGAAGGCTGCCGCTCCGGCCAAGGTTGAGGCCAAGAAGGGGCCAACCAAGGCTGAAGCCAAGAAGGCGCCGGCCAAGGTTGCGGCGAAGCCTGCGGCCAAGCCTGCTGCGGCGAAGAAGTCCGCAGCAAAGAAAAAGGGCTAAGGCCCCGACGCATGGAGGTCGGCGGTGAGCTCGAACGAGTGTGCGCCGACCTCAATGCCGCCATCGAGCAGGCCCGAAGCGAGGGCTTCCGGCTCGATGTGATCTATCCCGCCGACGATCCGCATGACGCAGTGCTTAGCGGGCCGCGCGGGACAATGCGCCTCACCACCAACCCCGGCGCGCCGCGACCGAGCGACGTGCTGCCGCCGTTCCAACCCGAATTCGTCCTCACTCGCGCCGCTGACGAGAGCGGGGCAGGGCGCGCGGGGATGCTGTACCGCGACCTCATCCCGTCGCGGCTCGGCGGGCGTTACATCGCCTCACACATCCGGATCCCCGGCGGCGGGCCGGTCGCCGACTGGGTCCATTATCACCGCATCGGTTTCCAGATGATCGCGGTCCGGTCGGGCTGGGTGCGCGTGGTGTATGAGGATCAGGGCGAGCCGTTCGTCATGCGCCCCGGCGATGTCGTGCTTCAGCCACCCGGAATCCGCCATCAAGTGCTGGAGAGCGGCGAGGATCTCGAGGTGGTCGAAATTGGCGCACCGGCGCTGCACGAAACGTTTGCCGATCATGACATGCTGCTTCCGACCGGCAAGCTCGATCCGCAGCGTCTGTTCGGCGGGCAGCATTTTCTTCGCCACATCGCTGCAGAAACGCCGTGGACACCATTCGGCGGTGGCGGGGCGCAGGAGACCGCGATGCGCGCCGCAACTGGCGGGCTGGCCGGAGTGCGGATCGTTCGCGGGCGGGCCGATTTCCCCGCGCATCAGGGCGAACTGGTTTTCGGCTTCGTCCTGTCGGGTTCAGCGCAGCTGGTTTGCGATGACGGCTTGTCGATCGGCCCGGCGGACGCATTCGTCATCCCGCTGAACCAATGCTGGTCGATCGTTGGCGCGAGCGATGATTTCCGCTTGCTCCACGTCACCACCGAAACGCTGTGACAATTCGCTTTGCCACCGAGCGTCAATCACCCTTATAGCCGAGCCAAGAGCCGAGGGGGATCAATGGCCACCGATCATCAGTTGCGCATTGCCGTCCTGCTGCCGTGCTACAATGAGGAAGCCGCGATCGTCCGGACGATCGCGGGGTTTCGCAGCGCGCTGCCCGGCGCGACAATCTATGTCTATGACAATAACAGCCGCGACCGGACGGTCGAGCTGGCGCGCGGGGCAGGGGCCGAGGTCCGCAACGAGCGGATGCAGGGCAAGGGCAATGTCGTCCGCCGGATGTTCGCCGACGTCGATGCCGATGTGTACATCATGGCCGACGGCGATCTGACCTACGATCCCGCGGCCGCGCCGGCGATGGTCAAACTGTTGCTCGACGACCGGCTCGACATGGTGGTCGGCACCCGTCAGCATGAGGAGAAAGACGCCTATCGCGGCGGGCATGTGCTTGGCAACCGGGTATTCACCGGCCTGCTGTCGGGGCTATTCGGGCGGAGCTTTTCGGACATTTTCTCGGGCTATCGGGTATTTTCGCGGCGGTTCGTGAAGAGCTTTCCGGTGCTTAGCGAAGGGTTTGAGATCGAGACCGAGATCTCGGTCCACGCGCTGGAACTCAGGATGCCGGTGGGTGAGGTCGAGACGGCCTATGGCGCGCGGCCCGAGGGCTCGGAGTCCAAGCTGTCGACCTTCCGCGACGGCTGGCGGATCCTGAAGACGATCGGCGTGCTCTACCGGATCGAACGGCCTGTATTATTCTATGGCTCGATCGGCTCGCTGTTCTTGCTTGGCGCGATCATTCTGGCGGTGCCGCTGGTGCTGACCTACCTCGACACCGGGCTGGTGCCGCGATTGCCGACCGC
>JBKJUB010000094.1:0-3944 GCA_046590765.1 Sphingomicrobium sp.
CTTCATTTGCTCATCCCCGCGGTGGAGAATAGCATTTCGGCGACCGCGTTCCGCCCCGGTGACATCATCGCCAGCCGCAAAGGGCTCAACGTCGAAATTGACAATACCGATGCCGAAGGGCGCTTGGTGCTGGGCGACGCCTTGACCAAGGCGGCTGAAAGCGATCCGGAGCTGATCGTCGACTTCGCGACGCTCACCGGTGCCGCGCGAATCGCGCTTGGCCCCGATTTGCCCGCGATGTTCGCCAACGACGACGACCTCGCTGCCGATTTGCTCGCGGCCGCGAAGACCGCCCACGATCCGCTGTGGCGAATGCCATTGTGGGACGAGTATGACGACATGCTCAAGAGCGATCTCGCTGACCTGGCCAATGGTGCCGACTCCCCGATGGCGGGCTCGATCACCGCGGCGTTATTCCTGCGCCGCTTTGTCGCAGCCGAGACGCCGTGGGCACATTTCGACACCTTCGCCTGGCAGCCGTCGGGCAAACCCGGACGACCCAAGGGAGGTGCTGCGCTTGGGCTTAGGGCCGCGTTCGAAATGCTCCAGAAACGGTATCGCGTGGGCTGATTCGGCTGGTTTCAGAGATAAATAGAATATCGCGCACGCAACAAAACCGGCTTCCTTCCGTTATCTAACTCTACGCGACGGTGAGGAGTTGTTGATGACTGACGGACAATTGTCCGGCTGGATGCGCACCTTGATTAACTACGTTCGGTCAGGGGAACCCGATCTGACCAATCGACAGATGGCGCTTCTGATGCTCATTTACCTCACTCCGGGGCCGCATACGGTGCGCGGAATCGCTTCGGCGCTGGGTGTTTCGAAGCCAGTTGTCACTCGCGCCTTGAACACCCTTGGCAGCCTCGGCTATCTGCGGCGCGAACGCGATCAGGACGATCGGCGAAACATCTTCGTCGTCCGCACCAAGGATGGGACCAACTTTCTTGAAAACTTCAGGCGCTACCTCCGGGCAAGCGATGGTCCCTCCAGCAAGTCGGCAATCGGCGGCAACGGCAGCCGACAAAATCGCGAGCCCGCCTTCGCCGATCGCTGAGGGCGGCTTTCCGCTCACTGGGGCTTCTGAACACCCCGACCCCACGACCCACGCCTATCGTCAGGATCTGGCTGACGTTTCGCTCGCCGGACGGGTCGTCGCGTCGCATTATGCCGAGCCGCTGAGCCGGCGCATTTCGGCGCAAAGCCCGTTCCTGGCAGCGCCCGACGATTCGTCCGAAAGCATCGGCACGCTCGTCCCGGGCGACGAATTGCGGATGCTCGACAATAGCCGCGGCTGGGCGTGGGGCTACGGCCCTGACGGTCGCGTTGGCTATGTCAGGTCAGGCGCGTTGCTCGCCTGATTACATCTCGCCGCGTTTACGGCGGATGGCATACCATTTGGCGACATTCGCATTATGCTCGTCCAGCGTCTCGGCGAACACGTGCCCACCGGTGCCGTCGGCAACGAAATACAGCGCCTTGGTCGGCTGGGGGTCGAGCACCGCGGCGATGCTAAGCTTGCCCGGATTGGCGATCGGGCCGAGCGGCAATCCAACTTCGCGATAGGTATTATAGCCGGTGATCGCCTCCAATTCCGACCGCTTGATCCGCCGCCCGAGCGGCTTGCCCTTGGTAATCGGGTAAATCACCGTCGGATCGGCATCGAGTTTCATCCCGATCTTCAATCGGTTGCAATACACCCCCGCGACCATCCGCCGTTCGGAAGCCTTGCCGGTTTCCTTCTCGACGATCGACGCCAGCGTCAGCGCCTGTTGCGGGGTCGCCACCGGGCAGCCCGGCTTGCGCTTGGCCCACAGCGCGGCAAGCTCGCTGTCCATGGCCTTGACCATCCGCGCCGCGATCGCCGATCGGGCTTCGCCCTTCTCATAGGTGTAGCTGTCGGGAAGCACCGTCCCCTCGCCCAATGCCGGGGTTGCGCCGGTCGCCAGCGGCAAGGCATCGAGTCGCTCCTGGATGATGATCGACGGCATTCCCTCGGGCACGTTGAGTAACCGCTGCAGTGACCGCCCATGTTGCAACAAGTCGAGCACCGTGGCCGGGCTGGCATGTTCGGGAATTTCGAATTCGCCGGCCTGGATCGGGTCGCCCTCGCCCAGCAGCCGCGCGAGATAATAGAATTTGTTGCGCGGCCCATTGATGGCGCCGGCGTAGAACAGGAAATCGGTCGCGGTCTGCAGGCGCGCGCCCTGCGGAATATTGACCACTGTGCCTTTTTTCGCCGGGCCCGGGCCCCACCACGAATAAGCAACGATCGCCATCGCCGCAAAGGCCAGCCCGACGCCGATCCGGCCGAGGAGCTTTTTCACAATGCCTTCATCACCAGGCTGGCGTTGGTTCCGCCAAACCCGAAGCTGTTGTTGAGCACCGCTTTCACCTTTCGCTTCTTGGCGACATGCGGCACGAGATCGACCCCCGCCGTGCCCTCGCTTGGATTGTCGAGGTTGAGCGTTGGCGGGACGATCTGGTCGCGGATCGCAAGGATGCAGAAGATGCTTTCGACCGCGCCGGCACCGCCGAGCAGATGCCCGATCGCCGACTTGGTCGAACTCATCGACATGGTGCCGATGTGATTGCCGAATAATTTGCGCACCGCACCAAGCTCAAGCTCGTCGCCGAGCGGGGTCGAGGTGCCGTGAGCGTTGATGTAATCGATGTCGGCGAGGTCGAGCCCCGACTTCTTCATCGCCATTTGCATCGACCGGAACGCGCCCGAGCCTTCCGGGTGCGGCGCGGTCACGTGATAGGCATCGCCTGACAAGCCGTAGCCGACGACCTCGGCATAAATCTTCGCGCCGCGCGCTTTGGCATGCTCATATTCCTCGAGCACCACCACGCCGGCCCCCTCGCCCATCACAAAGCCGTCGCGGTCCTTGTCATAGGGGCGCGAGGCCTTCTCGGGCTGGTCATTGAAATTGGTGCTCAGCGCGCGCGCCTGGGCGAAACCGGCAATCCCGATCGGGCAGATCGTCGCCTCTGCGCCGCCCGCCAACATGATGTCGGCGTCGTCATCCTTGATCATCCGCGCCGCGTCGCCGATCGAATGCGCACCGGTTGAGCAAGCGGTGACCACCGCATGGTTCGGCCCCATGAGGCCGTATTTGATGCTGACCTGCCCAGAGATGAGGTTGATCAACCGTCCGTGGACGAAATGCGGCGAAACCCGCCCCGGTCCCTTTTCGGCCAATACCAGCGATTCCTTCTCAATCCCCGGCAGGCCACCGATCCCCGACCCGATCGAACAGCCCGCACGAAAACGCATCGCTTCGGGCATATCGGTCAGTCCGGCGTCCTCGATTGCCTGGCCGGCGGCGTCAATCCCGAAGACAATGAACGGATCGACCTGGCGCTGGACCTTGTGGTCGACCCGCTTGTTGGGATCGAAGCCATATTCGTGATCGGCGGGCTTCACTTCACAAGCAATGTGGCATTTCTGGTCGGAGGCATCGAAATGGGTAATTTTGCCCGCGCCGGACTTGCCGGCCAGGATATTGGCCCACGTTGTTTCGACGTCGCCGCCAAGCGGCGTTACCAGCCCCAATCCAGTCACCACCACACGCCGCATCTTACTTCCCCTGCTTCCTGCCCGACATGCAAACGGCCTCCCGCTGTGACACGGGAAGCCGTTCGTGCCGCCTCATCGGCGAGCCGGCAGCCGATCGGTCCCGATCAGCCCTTGTTCTGGTCGATGAAATCGATCGCGTCCTTGACGGTCGCAATTTTCTCCGCGGCATCATCGGGGATCTCGACCCCAAATTCTTCCTCGAAGGCCATCACCAGCTCGACGATATCAAGGCTGTCAGCACCCAGATCGTCGATGAAGCTCGCTTCTTCGGTGACCTTTTCGGCGTCGACACCGAGATGCTCGACGACGATTTTCTTCACCCGATCAGCGGTCTCGCTCATGTGGACTTTCCTTCCTGTTT
>JBKJUB010000156.1:0-4247 GCA_046590765.1 Sphingomicrobium sp.
GCCGGCAGTGGTGGCGCGGGTGGTCGACAAGTTCATCCTTCAGCTCGAACTGCAGCTGGCCGACCGCAACGTCCATATCGAGCTCGACGACGAGGCACGCGAGTGGCTGACCACGCGAGGCTACGATAAGCTCAACGGTGCGCGGCCGATGGGGCGCCTGCTCCAGGAGAAGATCAAGCAGCCGCTGGCCGAGGAATTGCTGTTTGGCAAGCTGGTCGATGGCGGCGAGGTCAAAGTCCGCATCAAGGACAACCAGCCGGTGTTCGAGATCACCCCCGCCCCGCCCAAGGCAGTCAAGGTCAAGCCCAAGCCGCCGGCGAAGGCCAAAAGCAAGGCCAAGTCGACCGATTAGGCCGCTACGCCGATAATCTCCTGTCCATCGTTGCCCTGCCGCGCCAGCGCGCTAGGGTGGCGGGGACTCACAGGAGATTGATATGACGCGTCTTCCGCTGCTTGGCCTGGCCAGCATTTTGTCCCTGACCATCGCCGGCTGTGCCAGCACGACCCCGATCGTCGACGCGCCTGCTGCGGCGCCATTCGCGTTCGACGGGGCACGGCTGTCGGACCATATCCGGATCCTCGGGTCGGACGAGTTCGAGGGCCGAGCGCCAAACACGCCGGGCGAGACCAAGACGGTCGCTTATTTGTCCGACCAGTTCGCCAAGGCCGGGCTCCAACCCGGCGGGGCGATCGTTGACGGGCAGCGCACGTGGACCCAGCCGGTGCCGCTGCTCAAGTCCGAATTTGCAGCGAACCCGACCGTCTCGGTCGCGCTTGGCGGCAAGGCCGTTCCACTGACCCAGGGAGAGGAGATTGCGGTCCGCGCGCCGACCAATGGCGACAAGGGGATTAACCTGGCGGGCGTTCCGGTCGTGTTCGTTGGCTATGGCGTCAAAGCGCCCGAGCGCGGGTGGGACGATTACAAGGGCGTCGACGTGCGCGGCAAGGTGATCGTGATGCTGGTCAACGATCCCGACTTCGAAGGCGGGGAAGGCAATTTCGGTGGCAAGGCGATGACCTATTACGGCCGCTGGACCTACAAATATGAAGAAGGCGCGCGACAGGGCGCGGCGGGCGTATTGGTGGTCCACGAAACCGCCCCCGCTTCCTACGGCTGGGCGACGGTCAAGAACAGCAATACCAACACGATGTTCGACATCGTGCGCAAGGATCCGCGCGCCGAACATCCGCCATTGGAAGGCTGGATCCAGCGCGACCTGGCGGCGCGAATGGCGACCGATTCAGGGCTCGATTTCGAGGTGCTGAAGGCGGCAGCGCGCAAGAAGGATTTCCGCCCGGTCGAACTGAAGGCGCGGCTTGATGTTCATGGCGACGCGCGGACCGAGGTCATCACCTCGCAGAACGTCGTCGGCATCCTGCCCGGCACCACCCATCCCGACGAGACCATCATCTATTCGGCGCATTGGGATCATCTCGGGGTCGGATTGCCCGACGCCAACGGCGACAAAATCTACAATGGTGCTATCGATAATGGCACGGGATTGGCCCAGTTGATCGAGCAGGCCCGATCCTTCGCCGCCGGGCCGCGGCCTGAGCGGTCGGTAGTGTTCATGGCGGTAACGGCCGAAGAAAAGGGCCTGCTGGGTAGCGAATATTATGCCGCCAATCCGCTTTATCCGGCGGGCAAGACGGTCGGCATGCTCAACACGGACGTGATGAGCGTGGTCGGCGCGGCGCGCGATTATTCGATCCGCGGCTCGGCCAAGCTCGGCTTGCTCGACGATTTGATCGAGGAAGCAACCAGGCTCGGGCGGACCTACACCCCCGATGCGCATCCCGAGACCGGCGGTTTCTATCGGTCGGATCACTTCACCTTCGCCAAGGCGGGCATTCCGGCGATCAGTCTGACCCCGGGGCAGGATCTGTTCAACGGCGGGGTCGCGCGGGCAGAGGCGTTCGGCAAGACGTATACGTCGAAATATTACCATCAGCCCGACGATGAGTGGTCGGCCGACTGGGATTATTCGGGAATGATCGCCGACGCGACCCTGCTCCATGCGCTCGGGCTACGGCTGGCGAATAGCCGCGAATGGCCCAACTGGAGCCAGGACAGCGAATTCCGCGCTGCCCGCGACCGTACCGCCGCCGATCGGCGCTAACAGGAGAACCCGCAATGGCGGACATCAAATTCTTCACCAACCCAATGTCGCGCGGGCAGATTGTCCGCTGGATGCTCGAAGAAGTCGGCCAGCCCTACGATACCGAAATTGTCGATTATGCGGTGATGCACGATGACGCCTATCGCGCGATCAACCCGATGATGAAGGTCCCGGCGATCGTCCACCGCGGCAGAACCGTGACCGAATGTGCGGGGATCATCGCCTACCTCGCCGACGCGTTTCCCGAAGCTGGGCTGGCCCCGCGCGAGGAGGAAAAAGCCGACTATTACCGCTGGCTGTTCTTCGCCGCCGGGCCGATCGAGCAAGCAGTGACCAACAAGGCCAACGGCTTTGACCCGAGCGAGGAAAAGGGCCGGATGTTCGGCTATGGCAGCTACGATCTGGCGGTGAATACGCTGGCCGATCAGCTGGCGGGGCGGGCGTTCGTGTGCGGCGACCGGTTCACCGCAGCGGACGTCTATGTCGGCAGCCAGGTGCTGTGGGGAACGCAATTCGGCACCCTTCCGTCGCTTCAACCGTTCCTTGATTATGGCGGACGGCTGTCTGCTCGCGAGGCCTATCAGCGCGGCAAAGGGATCGACATGAAATTGATCGCCGAGATGCAGCCCGCGGCCAGTTAGGGAGAGACCAATGGACCGCGACCAACGCCAACAGGCGATCAACCTGTATGACCGGTTCACCCACGACGGCATCGACCGCCGCGACTTCGTGGCGCAGATGACGGCGATTGCCGGGAGCGCGGCTGCTGCATCGGCGCTGATTGCAACGATCGCTGCCGACCCGGCCGCTGCGACGGTCGTACCCGCGGCCGATCCGCGGCTGGTGATGAGCAAGGGGCCGTTGACGGGCAAGAGCAAGCTTTCCGGCTATGTCGCTGCGCGCAAGGGTATCAAGCATGCCGGCGTGGTGATCGTGGTCCACGAAAATCGCGGGCTGACCCCGCATATCGAGGACATCGCGCGACGGATCGCGCTCGAGGGGTTCATCGCGGTCGCGCCCGATTTCTTGTCATCGCTTGGCGGCACCCCGGCGGACGAAGATGTCGCGCGCGATATGATCGGCAAGCTCGACCTGACCGCGACCGTCGCCAGCGCAACAATGCTCGGCGAGGATCTCAAGAAATTGCGCCATTCGAACCGCAAGCTGGGGATCGTCGGCTTTTGCTGGGGCGGCGCGTTCGTCAATCGCTTCGCGGTCGCCGACGGAGCGAAGTTGAGTGGCGGCGTGGCTTATTACGGTCCTGCCCCCGACCCGGCCGAAGCGGTCAGGGTCAAGGCACCGTTGTTGCTCCAATATGCCGGACTCGACGCGCACGTCGCGACCACCGGCGAGCCGTGGGTCGCGGCACTGAAAGCCGCCGGGAAAGACGTCACCGCGCATACCTATGCCGGGGTCAACCACGCCTTCAACAACGACACGTCGACCGAACGCTTCAACAAGGCCGCCGCCGATCTCGCCTGGAGCCGGACAATCGCCTTCTTCCGTAAGACATTGGGCGAGCAAAAAGGCCCGGCGGATCGCTCCGCCGGGCCTCTTCACTAATGCTCGAAAGCGATGGCTTTAGCGCCGGTCGCCCATGAAGCTGAGCAGGAAGGTGAACATGTTGATAAAGTCGAGATAGAGCTTGAGCGCGCCCATGATGGCAGTCTTGCCCATCATGTCGGTGCCCGCAACATGCGCATACATCGACTTGATCGTTTGCGTGTCATAGGCGGTCAGCCCGGCGAAGATCAGCACGCCGATCGCGCTGATTGCCATTTGCATCGCTGGTGATTGCAGGAAGATGTTGATCACCATCGCCACCAGCAGCCCGATGACACCCATGATCAGGAAGGTGCCGAAGCCCGACAAATCCTTCTTGGTGGTGTAGCCATAGAGGCTGAGGCCCATGAAGGCCGCCGCAACCGCGAAGAAGGTCTGCGCGATCGAGGTGCCGGTATAGACCAGGAAGATGGTCGACATCGACAGGCCCATCACCGTCGCAAAACCCCAGAACAGGGCCTGCAACGTCGCGGTCGAGAAGCGATTGACGCCAAGGCTCATCGCGAACACGAAACCGAGCGGTGCGAAAATGATCAGCCAGCGAAGCGGGGTTGCCATCACCTG
>JBKJUB010000147.1:0-4609 GCA_046590765.1 Sphingomicrobium sp.
TGTCGGTCGGCTACGCGACGCTTTACGGCGACATGGCCGGCGGCTTTTCGGTGCTGAAGGACGCCTATAAATCGACCTGTTTCGCCTTGTCGCGATGGCGCAACAGGTCGATTTATAGGCGTCCTTGAGCACCGAAAAACCGCCCGCCATGTCGCCGTAGAGCGTCGCATAGCCGACCGACATCTCGCTCTTGTTGCCGGTGGTGAGCAGCATGTGGCCGTGAGTGTTGGACAGCGCCATCAAGGTCACCATCCGCAGCCGCGACTGGATATTCTCCGCCGCCAGCCCGGTCGCGCCGTCGAGCATCTTGTCGAACGCCTGCACCCCGGGGACGATCGGGATGACGTCATGACGGCAGCGCAGCATCGCGGCGCAGGAGGCGGCATCTTCGAGGCTGTCGTCGCTGGTATATTTGGACGGGAGCATGACGCACCAGACCTTGTCCGCGCCAAGCGCGTCAACCGCGATCGCGGCGGAGAGCGCGCTATCGATCCCGCCACTCAGCCCGAGCAGGACGCCGGGAAAACCGTTGCGACCGACATAGTCACGCAAGCCGATCATCATCGCGCGGTAAATATCCTCTGGATAGGCGGACAACTTGCTCTTCTTGCCGCTCGCACAGGTCCAGCCATTGGCGGTGCGGCTCCATTGGGTGAGCCACAGGGCCTCGTCCCAATCGGGCATCTGGACCGCAATCTGACCGTCGTCATTGACCACGAAGCTCGACCCGTCGAACGCCAGTTCATCCTGCCCGCCGACGCGATTGAGGTAGACCAAAGGCAGGCCGGTTTCAGTGACGCGCTTTTGGACCAGCGAAAGGCGACGCTGGTCCTTCTCGAGTTCGAACGGGCTGCCATTGGGGACAAGCAATATCTCCGCCCCTGCCTTGGTGAGCGCGGCGCACACCGGCTCAAGCCAGATATCCTCGCAGATCGGAATGCCGAGTTTGACCCCACGCCACTCGACCGGATCGGGCAATGGCCCGGCGGCGAATACGCGCTTCTCGTCAAAGGTGCCGTAATTGGGGAGTTCGTGCTTGAAGCGGCGGGCGATGAGTTTGCCGCCCTCGGCGAGGATCATGATATTATAGACCGCGCCGTCCTGCTCATGGAGCGAGCCGAACAGGATGGCGGGGCCGCCGTCGGCGGTGGCGTCAATCAGGCGCTCGGCGGCGTCCATCGTGCGGCGGACAAATTCGGGCTTGAGCACCAGATCCTCGGGTGGGTAGCCGGTCAGCTGGAGCTCGGGGAACATCACCAGGTCGGCGCCCTTGGCCTTCGCCCGCCAGTCCAGCATCGCGGCGGCGTTCGCGGCAAGATCGCCCACGCGTTGGTTGAGTTGCGCGAGCGCGATGGTCAGTTTGTCGGTCACAGTGCCGCTTTAACGCCGCGCGCGGGGCGAACAAGCTTGTCGCGGGGCGGCCCCGCTGGCTAAGGGGGGCTCCTATTCGGGGGGAATGCGATGAAACTGCTGGCCGGCAACTCCAACCTGCCGCTCGCCAAGGCGATCGCGGACTATCTCGACATGCAGCTGACCGAGGCCAGCGTGCGCCGCTTCGCCGACGAGGAAGTGTTCGTCGAGATCAACGAGAATGTCCGCGGCGAGGACGTGTTCGTGATCCAGTCGACCAGCTTCCCAACCAACGACAACCTTATGGAATTGCTGATCTGCATGGACGCGCTGCGGCGGGCTTCGGCCAAGCGGATCACCGCCGTCATCCCCTATTTCGGTTATGCCCGGCAGGACCGCAAACCGGGCCCGCGGACCCCGATCTCAGCCAAATTGGTGGCCAACATCATCACCACCGCCGGCGCCGACCGGGTGCTGACGATGGATCTCCACGCCGGGCAGATCCAGGGCTTCTTCGACATTCCGACCGACAATCTGTGGGCCGCGCCGGTGATGGCAGCGGACATCAAGCAGCGTTTGGCGGGAAAGGAATTGGTCGTGGTTTCGCCCGACGTCGGCGGGGTGGTGCGCGCGCGGAGCCTGGCCAAACGGCTCGACAATGCACCGCTGGCAATCGTCGACAAGCGTCGCGAACGGGCGGGCGAATCCGAAGTGATGAACATCATCGGCGATGTCGACGGGCGCAGCTGCGTACTGATCGACGACATTGTCGATTCGGCCGGGACATTGTGCAACGCCGCCGCGGCGCTCAAGCAACAAGGCGCGGTCGACGTCGTGGCTTATTCGAGCCACGGGGTGCTGTCTGGCGGCGCTGCAGCGCGGGTCCAGGGCAGCGAACTGACCGAACTGGTGGTCACCGATTCGATCTTTTCCGATCAGCCCGACGCCAAGGGCGGCAAAGTCCGCCGCCTAAGCATCGCGCCATTATTCGCCCAGGCGATCAGCCGGATTGCCGATGAGAGCAGCGTGTCGAGCCTGTTCGACTGAGCGGGCTTGCAGGGGCGAGCGCTTGCTGCCCCTAGTCGCGCTTGCTAGGCCATTTCGATGAGTATTGGCAGCCTGACGATATCCATCGACCTTGAGCTGGCGTGGGGGAATTGGGACAATCTGGACGCCGATCACGTGCGTCATATCGAGGCGCTCGAACGGCCGATCATCCGCCGCTTGCTCGAAATTTTCGACCGCCATTCGATCCCCGTGACGTGGGCATTCGTTGCGGCGTTGCTCGATCCCGACGCAGCGGCAGGCCGCCAAGGCAGCGAGCACTTATGGTATGCGCCCGACGTGATCGAGGCGATCACCAGCGCCGCGACGAAGCATGATCTCGGCAGCCACGGCGGGCACCATCATTATTTCGACGAGATGAGCGAGGCCGAAGCCGAGGATGAGCTGGGCTATGCGCGGTCGATCCACGATCGAGCCGGGTTGTCGTTCACGTCCTTCGTCTTCCCGCGCAACAAGGTCGCGCGCACCGCAATGCTCGAGCGCCATGGGCTGCGCGTCTATCGCGGGACCGATCGATCATGGCACCAGCGGATCCGCAATCGCCAGCCAATGCTGGGTCGCGCCGCCAATCTGGTCGACAAATTGCTGCCGCTGGCCCCCGAAACGGTGCGACCCGTGACCGACGGTGAGATGATCAACCTGCCCGGATCGATGCTGCTGATCGGTCGCAACGGAGTGCGCCGCTTCGCCAGTCCGGCCGTGGTCGCGCACAAGCTTCGCGCCGGCCTCGACGCCGCACAACGCGACGCCGGTTGTTTCCATCTGTGGTTCCACCCGTCCAATTTCTGGCACGACACCGACCGTCAGTTCGCGCTGCTGGACGGCTTCGTCGCCGATGCCGCGCGACGAGTGCAGGGCAGGCGCCTGGAGATCAAGACCATGGCCGCCTTTGCCTGATCGGTTCGAGCTGGCGGATGCGCGCGACCTGGCGTTTGGCGATGTCGAACGGTTCGCGCTCGATGTGTGGCACAGCGCCGATCGAGTCGCGGAGAAATGGTGGCTTCGATCGAGGCTGGCCGATGTCCTGACCTTGGTCGACAGCGAAACTCAGGCAATTGCGGCAATTTGCGTCGCGGTGCCGAGCCACTGGATCATTCCCGGCGTCGGCGTGGTGCCGGTCCGATCGATCTGCAGCTGGAATGTGTCGCCGCAATACCAGGGCTTGAAGCTGGGCCAGCGATTGGTCGAAACGATCGAATCGCGCACCCCGTTCATGAACACGCTGTCGATCTCGACAGCAGCGGTCAAAAGCTTCGCCAAGATGGGTTGGGCCGGGCCGCGATCAACCAGCCTTCGCTTGTGCCCGCTGCCGCGCTGGCGTGTGCCAGGCGCCGGATCGCCATTGACGATTCAGACGGTCGACGTCGTTGGCCCGGCGCTCCCCGCTGGATTGGCCGCAACGCTCGACCGGATCGAAGCCGAGGCGCCCGATGTGGTTCGCCGCCGCCGCACCGCCGCCGACTGGATCGACCATCTGGCGGTCTATCCCGCCCGGCGTACGCGCTTTCACCTGATCGGGGCGGCGGCCGGGCCAATCGGCTATGTCATCACCCGCGCCACCGACGAGCAAGCGGGACCGCAGCTTCGGGCGGGGCGGCTCCACTATGTTACTGACGTGGCGCTCGATCAGCTAAGTGAGGCGCAGCTCGAAGCGGCGCTCCGCCTGGTCGCCGGATCGGTTGATTGGTCGGCAGGCGCCTTGCTGCTGTGCACCGGGTCGGTTCGACTAGCTGCTGCGGCAGCGCGCGCCGGGTGGCTGACCGAAGACACTCCGATCCTGGGACCCCGATTGGCCGCCAAGGCACCGCAATATATGCTGGGCGGTGCGTTCGTAGCGCAGGCTGGTACCGATTTGCCGTTCAGCTTTTGCGATTCGGACGTCGACCTGAATCTGTGACGGGTGCGGTATTCGGAAGGTCCGCACCGTCTTGCCAATCGCCGCGCTCCGCTCTAAGGCGCGCGCTTCCGCAATTGGTGGAAGAACGAATCGCCCGGCCAGTTAGGGCTGCCGTGGCGGTTCTCAAAACGTCGTCCCCCGATGAGTTTTCCTAAGAAGGCTTGGCGCGCGGGGCCACATAGGAGACGAAAATGCCCAAGCTCAAGACCAAGAGCGGTGTGAAGAAGCGCTTCACGCTGACCGCGTCTGGCAAGTTGAAGCATGGCGTCGCTGGCAAGCGGCACCGGCTGATCAGCC
>JBKJUB010000199.1:0-11453 GCA_046590765.1 Sphingomicrobium sp.
CAAATATTCCGACGTGCGGCTGGTATGGGCGCCTGAATCGCGCGCTCAACAATTCGGCGGCGATCCCGATAACTTCAACTTCCCACGCTACGCGCTCGATGCCAGTTTCCTGCGCGCTTATGAGAATGGCAAGCCGGTGACCACACCGCAGCATCTGTCCTGGACCGGCCGCGCCCCGGTCGACGGCGAAGCGACGTTCGTGGTCGGCAATCCCGGATCGACCCAGCGCCTGTTCACGTCCGATCAGCTGGCCTTCCAGCGCGAGCTGGCAGTGCCGATCACGCTGACCACATTTTCCGAATTGCGCGGACGATTGATCGCGGCGATGGAGCAAAGCCCGCAGCGGGCGCGCGAAGCCAAGGAAACGCTCGACGGGATCGAGAATAGCCTCAAGGTTACTATCGGCCGGTTGAAGGCGCTCGACGATCCGGCGTTCATGGCGACCCTCGCTCGGTCCGAGGCGCAACTCAAGGCCAAGACCCGCGGCAAGCCGGGAATTGGCGATCCGTGGACCGATGTTTCCAAGGCGATGACTGCCTATCGCTCCTTCTACATCGCCCGCCGCTTCGCGCAGCCATCGAGCGATCTGTTCAATTATGCGATGACCTTGGTCCGGCTGGCGTCGGAACGCGGCAAGCCCAATGCCGATCGGCTTCCGGGCTATTCGGATTCGGCAATTCCGCTGGCCGAGAAGCGCCTCCTCGACGAGCAACCAATCTCTCCATGGCTCGAAACGCTGCGGATGAGCTGGTCGCTGAGCAAGACCCGCGAATATCTCGGCACCGACGATCCCCAGAGCAAATTGCTGCTCGGCAACGAATCGCCCGAGGCGCTGGCCAAGCGACTGGTCGGCGCGACCAAACTCGCCGACTCCGGCTTGCGCAAGAAATTGCTCGACGGCGGGCAGGCTGCGATCAATGCCTCGCGCGACCCGATGATCGTCTATGCGCGCCAGATCGACGCCAATGATCGGGCGATCCAGAAGCGCTATGACGCGGCCGTCGATGCTCCGCTGACGGCAGCGCAGGCCAAGCTGGCCGATGCGCGCTTTGCGGCGTTCGGGGCGACCCAATATCCCGATGCGACGTTCACGCTTCGGGTGAGCTACGGCAAGGTAGCAGGCTGGCTAGAGAACGGTCGTCAAGTGCCGACCCGCACCTTGATCGGCGGCACCTTCGACCGCGCGACGGGCGCCGAACCGTTCGACCTGCCCGCAGCGTTCATTGCCAACAAGGCCAGGATCAACCCGTCGATCACCTATGATTTCGTCACCACCAACGACATCATCGGCGGCAATTCGGGGTCACCGGTGGTCGACAAATCGGGTGCGGTGATCGGCGCGGCGTTCGACGGCAATATCCACAGCCTGGGCGGTAATTACGGTTATGACGGGACGCTCAACCGCACCGTGGTCGTGTCGACCGCCGCGGTCGAGGAAGCGCTCAAGAATATCTACCCCGCTCCTGCACTGCTCGCCGAGCTGCACGCCCGCTAGGCAGACGTCAGTTTCTTCGCCCGCTTCGGTTTGGGAGCGGGCGAAGGGGCGCCCTCCATCGCGCGATACCTCTGCTCGGCGTCGATCATGTAATCGCGGGTGATCGGCAGCGCGTTACGGTTGCGGACATATTGCACCTGGAAGTTGCACATCGATCCATTCTCGAACGCCACCGCCCCGCCGGCGAGATAGAATTCCCACATCCGGTAGAATCGCTCGTCGTAGAGCGCGATGATCTTGGCCTTGGCTTTTTGCGTCCGCCGCAGCCAATGGGTCAACGTATAGCCATAATGTCGCCGCAAGATTTCGAAGTCGCTGATGATGAATTTCATCTTTTCGGTCGAGGCCGAAAGCTGGCTGATCGAGGGCAAATGATAGCCCGGGAAAATCCATTTGTCGGTGAACGGATCGGGCGCGGCCGCCTTGCCATATTTTCCGATCGTGTGGAGCAGCATCACCCCGTCGTCGGCCAGCAATTCGCGGCAGGTGGCAAAGAATTCGTCAAAATGCTTGGCCCCGACATGTTCGAACATGCCGATCGACACGATCCGGTCGAATTTGCCGGTCAGCGAACGATAATCGATCAGCTCGAACTTGACCCGGTCTGACACGCCGGCATCCTTGGCGCGCTGGCGGGCGACCTTCAGTTGCTCCTCGCTTAAGGTAATACCGAGCACGTCGACGTCGGCCACGCGATTCAAATAAAGCGCCGTCCCGCCCCAGCCGCAGCCGATGTCGAGCACCTTCTGGCCGGGCTTCAAATTTAGCTTGGCGGCGATGTGCGCTTTCTTGTCCGACTGGGCCTGCTCCAGGCTGTTGCCCGGATCGGTAAAGTAAGCGCAGCTATATTGCAGGTCGCTGTCGAGAAACAGCCGATACAGCTCATTGCCGACGTCATAATGATGCGCGACATTCTGGCGCGAGGTCTTGGCCTCGTTGCGGCGGAACAGATTGCGCCATTTCCTTTTGCCTTTGTTGAGCGATTTGCGCGCGCCGCCTTTTTCCTCCCACGGATTGGCGCCGACGATCAATTGCATCAGGTCGAGGATGTCGCCGTCCTCGATCTTTATCTTGCCGTCCATATAGGCCTCGCCGAGTCCGAGACGCGGGTTGCGGGCGATGGCGAAGGCCGCCTTATTGTCGGCGATATGGACGGTCATCACCTTGCCCCCGCCGGGGCCGAAGACGTGCGCCTTGCCGCCGGGCATGACGACCGTCAGCTGGCCTTTGCGGATCAATTTACCGAGCAATTTATCAATCAACGCCATGCGGCTTTTCTCCTATACGCTTTGCCTAGCCGGATCGGGCCAAAGCGAAAAGACGCTGTTTAGCGCGCGCGGCGGCGCTTGAGCGCGAGTGTCCGGACCGTGCCCGACACATTCAGTTGTTCGCCGTTACGGGTGATGCTCACTTCAATGCCGTCGAATGGCGCGATTGCCGGGCCGTTCTTCCACGGCCCGCATTGTTCGGTTGAAAAACCGCTTTCGTAGCGGGCAATGCGATATCTTCCGCTGCCCAGCGCTGTCAGTGTCCCGCCGCTGATCGTGCACCCACTCTGCGCGGCGAAGGTGCCGATCGCCAAGTCGAGCGTCAGCACCAGCCCGCCGCCGTCCCACACGCCGCTGATCGAGCCATCGTCGTGGTTCATCAATGTGGTGGGCAGCCCGACCTTGTCGGCCGTTGGCGCGCAGCCGGCGATCGCGGCAGCTATTGCCAGCACAAGCCCTGGCATCCTCATTCGACTGCAGCCGCCTCACGGTCGATCTGGGCGCGGCTCTTTTTCTCGGCGGCGGTCTTCAACTGGCCGCAGGCAGCGTCAATATCGCGACCCCTCGGGGTGCGCACGGGCGCGGAAATTCCGGCGGCGAAGACGATGCTCGAGAAGCTGCGGATCCGCTCGGGGGTCGAGCACAGATAGGCCGATCCTTCCCACGGATTGAACGGGATGAGGTTGACCTTGGCGGGCAGATCATAGGACTTGATCAGCCGCACCAGTTCGCGCGCATCGGCGTCGCTGTCATTCTTGTCCTTGAGCATGACATATTCAAACGTGATCCGCCGGGCATTGTTGGCACCCGGATAATCGGCGCACGCCTGGAGCAATTGTTCGATGCCGTACTTCCGGTTGATCGGGACGATCTCGTCGCGGACTTCCTTGGTCACCGCGTGGAGCGAGACTGCAAGGTTGACCCCGATCTCCTCCCCCGCGCGCGCCATCATCGGCACCACGCCCGAGGTCGACAGCGTGATCCGCCGCTTCGACAGTCCAAGCCCGTCGCCGTCCATCACGATCTTCAAGGCGTCGCGGACGTTATCGAAATTGTAGAGCGGCTCGCCCATCCCCATCATCACGATGTTGGTCAACATCCGCCCGTCCTGGGAGGACGGCCATTCGCCGAGCGCATCGCGCGCCAGCATCACCTGGCCGACGATCTCCGCGGGGTCGAGATTGCGGACCAGCTTCATCGTCCCGGTGTAGCAGAAGGTGCAATTCAAGGTGCAGCCGACCTGGCTCGAGACGCACAGGGTGCCGCGGTCGGCGTCGGGGATGAACACCATTTCGAAGTCATGTCCGTCGTGGGTGCGGAGCAGCCACTTGCGCGTCCCGTCGATCGACACCTGCGCTTCGACCACTTCGGGCCGGGTGACGACGAACCGCTCGGCGAACCACGGTTGTTGTGCCTTGGCGATGTCGGTCATGGCGGTGAACTCACCGACCCCGCGATTGTAAATCCAGTGCCAGATCTGCTTGGCGCGAAGCTTGGCCTGTTTCGGCTCGAGCCCGGCGCCTTCGAGCGCGGCGCGAATCCTCTCCCGAGGAAGCCCGATCAGCTCAACCTTGCCATCGGCACGCGGCACCGCCGCGCGGGGCACGGGCAAAGGGTCGGCCGGTCCGGGGATCGGCATCAAGGCGGTATCGGCGCTCATGGATAAGCCGCCATGTAGTCAGAATGTGGCGAAAATTCTACTGCTTGCGTGAACAGGTCGCAGCCGCAGCATCGATTACAGTCGGGGCACCGCCGAGCGAATAGCGATCGACCGTCCGCTGACCGGCCTGATCTCGCGCTTCGATCCGCATCCCGGTTTCGCGGCGCATGGCAGCGATGATCGCGGCTTCCTGGCGCGGTCCCCTGCTCCATGCGTCCCCACCGCGGGCGGGCAGCAAGAACGGCTGATTGCCGATCGTGAGCATGACCGACGAGCCTGGCCGAACCGCGCGCCTTAATCGGACCGAGACTTCGCCCCGACGCGGCCCGGTGCGGTCGAACGCGATGGCTATATGCGGCTGCTCCTCGCCCTTGCGTGGAACCAGGAGCGAGCGCGATACCGCCTCGCATGAGGCACCGCGATCGAACGCTGCCCAGTCGCCACTGGCGGCAATGATCTGAGTAGCAAGGATCAGCAGGAGGAGCATCGGCCCACCGTCCGGTGTCCGACGATCGAAATCAAGCGCTAAGGATCAGCAGTCGGCGTTGGTCGAGGCGGTTGCGGCGACGCACTGGCTGTCATTGTCGAGCGAGTCGGTGATCGCCGTGCCAAGCGCAAGCGCGCCGAAAGTCAGCGCTGCTCCGGCAATCGCCAGCACCAACGCATATTCGGCGGCCGCAGCCCCCTTGCGATCTTTGCCTAATCCCCGACGCTGTTTCATCGCCCGCACCCCTGGCACAAATTGCGCAGGATATGTCCCCGGCGCAATGATCAATGATGGATTGGCGCGTTCGGCACGCCAGACTTGCCACTGCTCAACAGTGAACAAAAAGTCAAGCGAGCTTGTTAATGAAAGTTAAACATTGCCCCGATTTGGGGCACGGTTCGGCTTATGCCGGGAGGCGGTGACGAAAGGTCACGTTGACCCGTTTCGACAGCAACAGATAGGGCAGCCACAAAGCGATGCTGACCAACGCCTTGAGGACATTGGCGCGAAGCAGGCCGTCCAGCGCCGCCGATACCGGTGCCGGCAGGCCCGGCTCGACCATTGCAGCGGCCGCAATGGCGGCTTGCACCGCGAGGTCGATTACCCACACGCTGGCCAGCAAGCGCGGAAAGCTCGGCAGGCGGCGGAGGCCGGCGACAAACGCCACCACATACAGACTCGAAAGCAAGACCACGTCGATTGTCATCAGCAGGTTCAGGGTGCGCAGCCACTCGGGGACCGAGCCTGACAAGGCCGGCATGGCGGCAAGGTATTCAGCGGTACGCAGCGGGACGTTGAGCAACATGCCGACCAGCAAGGGGACCATCAGCCCCGATGTCCCGTACAGCCGGTCACGGCGAGCGGTCACTTGGGACACATCTTGCCACTGGCCGATCCGTGCGAGGCGGAAGGTCGGCTGCGAAGAAGAAGCCGCAGTCGCGAACCAGCGCAGCGCTAGCGCCATCGATGCCAGCGGCGTGCCAATCACCAGCACGTAGGGGAGAATGGTCGACAGGCTCGGCCCGGCACCACGCCACGGACTGAACGCGATCCGCAGCGCGCAGGCGCCAACCGCAACCAGCAGCCAGCCGATCATAAGGCGCGAGATTCCGCTTTCCAGCGACAGCGCAATCGCGGCCGATCGGTTGCGCCATTGTTTGCGGACATTGGCCATCGCGGTGGTGCGGTTCATCCTCATTACCGGCGTTGATAGGCTCGCCCGCCTTACTGTCTGGTAAAAGGGCTGGCGACGCTGGTCGGTTCCAATCAATCCGCGGACGAAACGACCGTGTCCGTTGCGGATGTTCTTGTCGGAACGGGCCGATTGTGACATGTTCGGCTCGCTCGGTGTTTTCGACTCAACCTATTGGGGGCGGCATGCGAGCGATCTTCACCTTAAATATTCACTCGCGCTTAGCCTAGACACAGGCGCGCGTACCCATGTCCCTGGCATATTTGCTGACCGATATTGCATCGGAGCTGGCCCTGTTCGCCGCCGTCGGCTTCCTGTTGTTCGCACTGGACGATCTGGTCGTCGACCTGATCTATTTCGCGCGCCGGTTGTGGCGATCGCTGGCAGTCTACAGCCGCTATCCGCGCGCCTTTGCCAACACGCTTCCTGCTCCCGCCGAGCCGGGACGGATCGCGGTGTTCATTCCGGCGTGGGACGAACCGGCGGTGATCGCCGACATGCTCCGCTCGACCTTGCGGCGCTGGGGCGATGCCGATTACCGGATCTTCGTCGGATTCTATGCCAATGATCCGCTGACTGAGACCGCGATCGGGCAGGTCGACGACCCGCGCGTCGAAGCGGTGCTGGTCAACGAGCATGGCCCGACCACCAAGGCCGACTGCCTCAACCATTTGTACGACGCCTTGCTTGCCGCCGAATGCCGCGAAGCGTGGACCGCCAAGGCAGTGGTGCTGCACGATGCCGAGGATCTGGTCCATCCGCTCGAAATCCAGCTGTTCGATGTGATGATCGAAAAAGCAGCGCTGGTGCAATTGCCGGTGATTCCCTTGCCCGACCCCGAATCGCGCTGGGTGAGCGGTCATTATTGTGACGAATTTGCCGAAAGCCACGGCAAGGAATTGGTGGTCCGTGAGGCGGTCGGCGCGTCGATCCCGCTGGCCGGGGTCGGCTGTGCCATCGGCCGCGAAGCCATTGCGCGGCTCGCCGCCGACAATGCCGGCCACCCGTTCGCCGCGCAGTGCATGACCGAGGATTATGAGCTTGGCCTCAGGGTCGGGGCGTTCGCCGACAAGACGATGTTCGTCCGCATTCCGGCCGTTCCGGGAAGTCGGTCGGTGGTCTCGAGCCGCGGTCATTTTCCAGCGACGCTCGACACTGCGGTGCGCCAGAAAGCGCGCTGGATCGGCGGGATCGCGCTGGCCGGGTGGGAACGGCTCGGCTGGAGCGGCGGGATCGGCGAGCGCTGGATGCGGATGCGCGATCGCCGCGGGCCGCTGGCGGCGTTGCTGCTGGTCGCAGGCTACATCGCGATCCTGCTGTGGCTGCAATTGTGGATCGCCGAAGGACTTGGCGCGCCGGTGGTGCTCGCCGCATCGCCGCTCCTGGCCTGGCTGCTCAAGGTCAATGCGTTGCTGCTCGCGTGGCGCGTTGCAATGCGGTTCGGGTTCGTCACCGCGACCTACGGCATCGGCCAGGGCCTGCTGTCGATCCCGCGATTACTGGTCGGCAACGTCATCGCCATGCTCGCGGTCAAACGCGCCATCGCGCTCCATTCCAAAGGCGGTCCGGCGAAATGGGAGAAGACTCGCCACATCTTCCCCGCAGAAGAGCGCGTAGCTAAAGAGCGCGTGGCCAAAGAGCAAATAGGATGAGCAATTCGCTGCGCTTCCTCGGGCTTGCGGTGTTCGCCTGGGCTGGCGTTCGTGCGGCAAGCCTGGGGTTCTTCCCAGGCAGCACGTCGATTGCCCCGCCGACCCCGCCAGCCGCCGCTGCCCCACCGATCGCGCAGACAGTGTTCGAGCCCCCGTCACCGCCCGACCCGGTGCCGCAGCCGGGCTATTACGGGCCGCAGGGCTATGGTCCAGGCTACGGCGGGGGTTATCCGCCGCCCTACCCCGCAGCCTACCCCGCTTATCCGCCGATGCCGCGCACGATCGTCGTCCCGGCGAGCTGGTCTGCCGGCGTTTCCGCCCCAATCCAGCGCGGTGGCGACGGCTGGGCCGGGGTGATGCCCAATCCACAGCCGGTGTATTACGTCCCGCTCCAGCCCGAACCATGGCCGCGTTATCCGTCGCCGCCTTCGAACAGCGGCCAACGCAACGTCAGCATTCCCACCGCGATTACGCCCGCTGCGTTCAAACCGGCGCGGTTCGACCGCTTGCAGCTCACTGCCTGGGCCTTGCTTCGCGGCGTCGGCAAAGGGGTCATCCCGACCACTTCGCTTGCCACGGGCGGCACCTTGGGCGCCAGCCAGGCCGGGGCGCGGCTGACCTATCGCTTCAACGAGGCGCTCGCCGCTTCCTTGCGCTCGAGCTCGTCGGCCGGCGGGGTGCGCGGGGCGGAGGTTGCCGTTGGAATCCGCTACCAACCGTTCCGCTCGATCCCGGTCGCCTTCACCGCCGAACGCCGCCACGGACTTGGCCGGTTCGGCGGACGATCGGCGTTTGCTCTGTTTGCGGAAGGCGGGATTTATCACCGCGCTCTGTTCAACAAGATCTACCTCGACGGCTATGTCCAAGGCGGGGTCGTGGGCATGCGCCGCCGCGACCTGTTCGTCGATGGCGGGGCGACGCTGTCCCGCCCGATCTGGCGCAACATCTCCGCCGGGGTCGGCGTGTGGGGCGCGGCGCAACCCGGATTGTACCGGTTCGACGCCGGCCCGCGGATCAGCATGGACGTCGGGCGCGGGATCAAGGTTCACGCCGATTATCGCCAGCGACTGTTCGGCAATGCCGCGCCGCCGTCAGGTCCCGCCCTGACGCTCGCCGCCGACTTCTGATCCCAAGGCATGGCCAACCACATGGCCAAAGACTGGAATGCGCTCCCGCTTGGCGCTAGCGTGGCGGCGGTTTCATGGACATTTACCTCCCCATCGCCGGAATGTCGGTCAACGCCTTGCTGATCATCGCGCTCGGCGGGGTGGTCGGTTTGCTGTCGGGGATGTTCGGGGTTGGTGGCGGTTTCCTGACCACGCCATTGTTGATCTTCTACGGCATCCCGCCAACCGTCGCGGTTGCGTCAGCCACGACCCAGATCACCGGCGCATCGGTGTCCGGCGCTTACGCCCATTGGAAACGCGGCGGGGTCGATTTTAGGATGGGCGGGGTGATGATTGCCGGCGGCATGATTGGCACGCTGGCCGGGGCAGGCATCTTCCGCTTGCTTCAGAACAGCGGCCAGATCGACCTGCTGATCGGCTTTCTCTACGTCATCCTGCTCGGCGGGATTGGCGGGCTGATGCTCAAGGATGCGTTGGTCGCGCTCGGCTGGGTCACGGCCACCACCAGTGCCGCGCCCAAGCGCCACAACAAATGGGTCGCCAGCCTCCCGCTGCGGTGGCGATTTTACGCTTCGGGGCTGTACATCTCGCCGCTTGCGCCGATGGCGCTCGGCTTTGTCGCTGGGATCCTCACCGTCCTGCTCGGGATCGGTGGCGGGTTCATCCTGGTCCCGGCGATGATTTACGTGCTCGGCATGGCGGCGCGAGTGGTGATCGGCACCAGCCTGGTGATGATCCTTGCGATCAGCGCGGTAACCACCTTCATCCTCGCTTTGACCACCCAGTCGGTCGACATCGTGCTCGCCGGCTTGTTGCTGCTCGGCGGCGTGGTCGGCGCGCAATATGGCGCTCGCCTCGCCACCCGGATGAAGCCCGACCTCCTGCGCCTTGCACTGTCACTGATCATCCTTGCGGTGGCGCTTCGAATGGCGCTTGGCCTCGCTTGGCGGCCCGACGAGATTTTCACCGTGGCGGGACTGTGAGGAAGCTCGCGATCCTGCTCGCGGTGCCGCTGCTGATCGGTGCGTCGAAACCGGTGCTGGTGCCCGACGTCTCATCGCGCTCGATCGAGATCCGCTACAGCTTCAACGGCGCGCAATTGTTGCTGTTCGGCGCGATCCTCTACCCCGGTGGTCGCGCGCCGATCAAACCGCTCGATATTGCAGTGGTGGTCAAGGGGCCGGTCGGACCGATCCTGGTGCGCGAGAAACAAAAGATTGCGGGCATCTGGATGAATGCCGATTCGCACCGCTTCCGCTCGGCCCCGTCCTTCTACGCCATCGCTTCCTCACGCCCGATGCGTGATCTGGTCGATGAGCGAACCGCGGCGATTTACGAGCTGGGCTTGCGCGACCTCCAGCTGTCGCCCGGCGGCGGTGCGCTGCCTGACAAGGAGCGGCGGTTCGAGGCGGGGCTGCTCGACCTGCGCACGCGGCAACGATTGTACGCCGAGGAGCCCAGAGGCGTCGAGATCAGTGCCCATGTGCTCTATCGCGCGCGGATCAATATCCCGAGCCAGGTCCCGGTCGGCACCTATACCGCCGAGACTTTCCTGATCGACGACGGCCGGGTGGTTGCTGCGGCAACGCGCGAGATCGAGATCGGCAAGTCGGGATTTGAACGATTCATCGCGGTCGCGGCGCGGCGGCATTCGTTCCTTTACGGCATTGCCGCCGTGCTGCTGTCGCTCGGGCTCGGCTGGGCCGCCGCCTGGCTGTTCGCCCGCCGTGCCTGACCAACCTGCCGCCATCGTCAGCGAAATCTTAACCGCCGTGCGGTAAGTCCGGGTCAACTCAAATTGACCAAGGTGCGTGCCGGCATGAATGACGAACCCAACCTGCAGCAATTCGTTGACAAATTGTCGAGCTATAGCGACGAGGGTGCGCAGACCGGGACTGCGGTTCCGACCAGCAGCGAAAAGATGCCGGCGATCGGCATTGTCCAGGAAATTGCCGGCTCGGGTTCGGCGGTGAGCATGGACGCGGCGATCCTGCACCAATTGTCGACTCATGCCGATCCGTCGGTGGCGATGGCCGGGCAAGTCGGCAGCCAGATCAAGATGAAGGTCGCCAACGCGTGGTTGATCGCCAACGTGCGGACGATGCGCGCCGGGGAGAAAGGCGAAGTCGTCGCCAACGTCGATTTCCTTGGCGAAGGCCAGCACAGCAGCGGCGGGCGGATGGTCAATTTCCGCCGCGGCGTGACCCGCTATCCAATCCCGGGCAGCGAAATCTATCCGGTCAACACCGAGGACATGCGCTCGATTTTCGCCGCCGACGACAGCCCGCACATCGAAATCGGCACCGTCTATCCGACCGACGACATCCGCGGCGCGCTCTACGTCGACCCGATGCTTGGCAAGCATTTCGCGGTGCTGGGATCGACCGGTACCGGCAAGTCGACCAGCGTCAGCCTGATTCTCCACCGGATCTCGCAATTGTCCCCCGAGGGGCACATCGTGATGATCGATCCGCACGGCGAATATTCGGCGGCGTTCAAGGATTGCGGCGAATTGTTCAACGTCGACAATCTGCAATTGCCCTACTGGCTGATGAACTTCGAGGAACATTGC
>JBKJUB010000203.1:0-6151 GCA_046590765.1 Sphingomicrobium sp.
GACGTTAGCGAACTGGTCGTTGCCGACGACGCCCGCGTCAACCGCCAGCCCAAGGCGCTCGATCAGCTTCATCGAGCCCTTGCAATGACCGATCGTCTTGCAGTGCGCATAAGCGTCCATCAGCCATCCGAGCGCCGCGCTGTCATTGAGCAACTTGTCGACCGCGTCGGGCATCAGCACCATTGTCACCGCGTCGAACAATACCGACGGTGAACCCGCGAGCTGGCCGTCGGCGGTAAGTGTCCCGCCGCCCTTGACCGGAAGGCCACCGACCTTGGGCGCAACCAGGAACAATTTGCCCCCAGCCTTCTCGACTTCGCCCTTGATTCGGTCGATCTCGGCCTTGTCCGATCCTTCGGCGAACAGCAACGCAACCTTGCGTCCCTTCATCGGCGGGTCGCCCTGCTTGACGATCGACAGCGCGTCCGACGCGTCCATGTCGATCGGTGCCTTGGCCGGCTTGCTCGCCGCCGGCAAATCCATCGCCAGCCCCGCCGCAACGCGCTTGGCAAGGCCTTCGTCGATGTTGCGGAGGTTGCCGAGCACGCGGGTGCGGATCGCGGGGATCATTACCTTCGACAGCTCGAATACCAGCGCCGATGCGATGTGCGCCTGCTCGATTTCGGTCTGCGATCGGAAGAACAATCGCGCCTGCGAATAATGATCAGCGAAAGTCTCCGACCGCACCCGCAGCTTGGCCGACGGGTCGTTGCGCTCGTCATTGGCCTCGACCGTGCGGAAACCCATTTCGCTCTCGCGCGGGCCGCCGTCCTCGCCATGATCGCCCAATGAATTGGGTTCGTAATTGGCGCGGCCCTTGGGGACCATCGTCTGCATCATCCCGTCGCGGTTCATGTTGGCGAACGGGCAGCGCGGGGCGTTGATCGGGATCTGGAAGAAATTCGTCGTCCCCAGCCGCGACTTCTGCGTGTCGAGGTAGGAGAACAATCGCCCCTGCAACAAAGGATCGTTGGAGAAATCGATCCCCGGTGGAACGTTGCTCGGCAAGAAGGCTGACTGCTCGGTCTCGGCGAAGAAATTGTCGACGTTGCGGTTGAGCGTCATCCGGCCGATTACCCGCGGCGCGAGCACCTCCTCGGGGATCAGCTTGGTCGCGTCGAGCACGTCGAACGGCAGCTTGGCGGCAAATTCCTCATCGAAGGTCTGGATGGCGAGATCCCACGCCGGGAAGTCGCCTCCGTCGATCGCCTCGAACAGGTCGCGGCGATGGTAATCGGGGTCGGCACCGGCAATCTTGACCGCTTCGTCCCAGCAGGTCGATTGCAACCCGAGCACCGGCTTCCACAGGAATTTGACGAAGGTCGATTTGCCCGCCTCGTTGACCAGGCGGAAGGTATGGACTCCAAAGCCCTCCATCATTCGCAAGGATCGCGGGATGGCGCGGTCACTCATTGCCCACATGATCATGTGGCTCGCCTCGGGCATCAGGCTGATGAAGTCCCAGAAAGTGTCATGCGCCGACGCCGCCTGCGGATAGCCCTTGTCGGCCTCCATCTTGACCGCGTGGATGAGATCGGGGAATTTGATCGCGTCCTGGATGAAGAACACCGGGATGTTGTTGCCGACAAGATCCCAATTTCCCTCGGTGGTGTAGAGCTTGACCGCGAAGCCGCGCACGTCGCGCGGGGTGTCGACCGACCCGGCGCCACCAGCGACGGTTGAGAAGCGTGCGAAAGTTTCAGTCTTGGTGCCCTTCTTGAAGACCGCCGCTTTGGTCAAATCGCTGATATCGGCGGTCGCTTCGAATACGCCGTGCGCGCCCGATCCGCGGGCATGGACAATCCGCTCGGGGATGCGCTCATGGTCGAAGTGGAAGATCTTTTCGCGGAGCTGGAAATCCTCGAGCAACGACGGCCCGCGCGCGCCAGCCTTGAGGCTGTTCTGATTGTCGCTGATCGGCGTGCCGTGGTTGGTAGTCAGCCCGCCGCCGGTCTGGTGGGTCTCCCCGCCGTTGCCGGTAGAGGTCTTGATTGGGGAAGAAGCTTTGGTCGGGGTTTTGGACATGGTGAAGCTCCGCGAGAATTAGGTTGTTTGGCTAACGAGCTTCGCGCCCGATCTTTCCAACGCTGTGATAATTTTCAGCCGCCTGCGTTGCCGCTCATCGGTCAAGCGATTAGGCGGCGCGTTCAATGACTGGCGACCCGACCACTATCAACCGCCTCTACGGCCGCTCGACCGGGCATCGGCTGCGCGTCGAGCAGGCTGCGTTGGTCGACTCGCTCCTGCCGCAAATCTCCGTTCCAGCCGACGGCGATGTCACCGCCGCCAGCCTGTTCGGCGATGCTCGGCCGCTGCATCTCGAGATTGGCTTCGGGTCGGGCGAGCATCTCGCTTACCGCGCCGATCTCCTCCCCAACCACGGCTTCATCGGCTGCGAGCCGTTCATCAATGGCGTCGCCACCGCGCTGACCCACATCCGCGACAACCACCTGGCCAATGTCCGGCTGTGGACCGGCGATGCGCTCGACGTCCTTCGCCGCATTCCCGACGAGAGCCTCGCGTTCGTTTACCTCCTCCACCCCGATCCGTGGCCCAAGAACCGCCACGCCAAGCGGCGGATGATGAACGACGGGCCGCTCGACCTGATCGCTTCCAAGCTCAAGCCCGGCGGCGAGTTCCGCATGGCTACCGATCATCCGGTCTATCTGGCCCACGCCCTGATGGTCATGCAGCGCCATTGCCACCAGTATGACTGGCTCGTCGAGGGCCCCGATGACTGGCTGAATTATCCCGGCGGCTGGATCGAGACTCGCTACGCCGCCAAGGCCCGCCGCGAAGGCCGCACGCCGCACCAGTTCCGCTATCGGCGGATCGGATCGAGCCTTAGCAGCCGACCTTCATCCTCGAGCAGGAACACCGACCCGTCGGGTCCCTGATTGACCGCTCGGATCCGCGCGCTCATGTCCCACTGCTCGGCCTTGATCGCCTTGTCGCCGTCGATATCGACCCGGATCAGCGCTTGCCCCGACAGCGCGGGGACTAACGCATCGCCCTTCCACTTGGGAAATTTGTCGCCGCTGTAGATGATCAGCCCGCCCGGCGAGATCGACGGATTCCACCACACTTTGGGTGGCTCGAACCCGTCCCCCGCGCGGTGATCGGGGATGTCGCCGCCGCCGTAATTGCTGCCGTTCGACGCCTTGGGCCAGCCGTAATTCTTGCCCGCGACGATCAGATTGACTTCGTCGCCGCCCTGCGGCCCCATCTCGCTTTCCCACAAGCGACCATCAGGCGCGAAGGCGATACCGAGCAAATTGCGATGCCCGATGCTCCAGAAGGTCGCCGCGACGCCGCCCTGCGCGGCCCACGGATTGCCCGGTGCCGGCGCGCCCTCGTCAGTCAGCCGCAGGACCTTGCCAAGGTTGCCCCCCATGTCCTGCGCCGGGGTGAATTGCTGCCGCTCACCCGAGGTGAGGTAGAGCAAACCGTCTGGCCCGAACGCGATCCGGTGGCTGAAATGGCCGTTGCCATCGACCTTGGGCGACTGGCGCCAGATGATCTTGAACCCGGTCAGCACCGGGCGCGCGCGGTCGGCGAGATCGAGCGTTCCGTAACCTAGCGCTGCGCCGCTGGTCCCGCTTGGCCCGGCCTCGACGAAGCTCAGATACACCCGCCGATTGACCACGAACTCGGGATGGACCGCGACATCGCCCAGCCCGCCCTGCCCCGCGACATGCACCGCCGGGACGCCGGTGACCGCGGTCTTCGCCCCGGTCCGCGTATCGACCAGCCACAGCTTGCCCTCGCGCTCGGTCAGCAGCGCCGCGTCGAGCAACGGCCGCCCGCTCCCGGTCAGGAACGCAATCGCCCACGGCGAGGAGAATTTCGCCACCTCCTGCACCACAAACGGCTTGGGCGACGTTGCTGCTGCATTGGTCGCGGCCTGCCCGCAGGCGGCGGTCGCACCGAGCAGCAGCACGCTGGCTTGCCAAACATGGCGCGGCAGTCGATGCAGCGAGCGCCCCAGTTGCAGGATAAAACTTTTTGCCATCAGCCAAGCTCCTCTCGATCGCCACCGCGGTTCCGCCGCACACGGTCAGCCAGTCCGACGCCAAATCCGCAGCGAAGGCAATGTTCCAGGGCCGCGCGGCATTATTCGACCGTTTGTCCGGGGTGTTCGACAATGCGCTGATCGACCGCCGCTCGACCGTCGCCCCGATCGACTGGTACCGCGAACCCCACGGCTGGCAGGAACGCACCGAGCTGTACGTCGCCGCGACCGAGGCGTTGTTCGAGGAAGCGGCGGTCAAGGCGATCGCCGAGGCGGGGCTGACCCCCGACCAGATCGACGGTGTGGTGTTCGTCTCGACCACCGGAATCTCCACCCCGAGCATCGACGCGCGGGTCGCGCCCCGGCTCGGCCTCCGCCCCGATATCCGCCGCGTGCCGATCTTCGGCTTGGGCTGCGCTGGCGGGGTCACCGGGCTCGCCACCGCCGCGCGCCTCGCCGCAGCCGAGCCCGGCACCAACTGGCTGTTCGTCACCGTCGAAACCTGCTCGATCTCGATCCGCCTCGACAGCGACGACCCCGCCGCGATCGTCGCCACCGCCTTGTTCGGCGACGGCGCCGCAGCCGCCGTTCTTTCGACCGAGGGCAAGGGCCTCGCCACCGTCCGCGGCGCCGGCGAGAAACTGTGGCCCGACACATTGGGCATCATGGGCTGGCGGGTCGAGGATCCGGGTCTCGCGGTCATCTTCGATCGCGCCATCCCGCCGTTCGTCGAAGGCGAACTCGAGCAAGCCATCGACACGATCCTAGCCGACCTCGACCTGACCCGCGACGACATCGACCGTTATTGCTGCCACCCCGGGGGGACCAAGGTGGTCGACGCGATCGAGACCTCGCTCCAACTGCCCGCCGGCACGCTCGACCTCGAACGCGCGGTGCTCCGCGCCCAGGGCAATATGAGTGCGCCGACGGTGCTGTTCGTGCTGAAGGCGCTGATCGCCCGCGGCCTCCCCGACCGCGTGATGATGACCGCGTTCGGCCCCGGCTTCACCTGCGCCGGACTGGTGCTCGAAACGTGACACCACTCTGGCCACACATCGCGATCCTCGGCTTCGTCACTGCCCAGCGGCTGATCGAACTGCCGATCGCCCGCGCCAACACCGCGCGGCTGCTCAGCATCGGCGGGCGTGAAGTCGCCCCCTGCCATTACCCGTACATCGTCGCGATGCACGCCGCGTGGCTCGCCAGCCTGTGGGTGTTCGCGCTGGGCCGACCGATCAATCTCGCCTTCCTGATCCTGTTCGGCCTGATCGAGCTTGCCCGCGTGTGGGTCCTGCGCAGCCTCGGCAATCGCTGGACAACGCGCATCATCATCGTGCCGGGCGAGCAACTCGTCGCGCGGGGCCCGTACAAGTTCATCAGCCACCCCAATTACCTCGTCGTCATCGCCGAGCTCGCAGTGCTGCCGCTGGTGTTCGGCTTGTGGCAGATCGCGCTGATCTTCACCGCGCTGAACGCCGCAATCCTGACAGTGCGAATCCGTGCCGAAAATGCGGCGTTGGGGCGTTAAACCCTTGCCCTCGTAACAGGGCTGGCTAAGCCCTCGACCGAATAGTAACATCGCAACGCCGGACCGCCCCTCCCCCCTGGGGGAGGTGTCAGCGCAGCTGACGGAGGGGTTTGATGGACGTTATCGGTACAAGCGATGCCTTTCAACGTGCCCGCACTTTGCGGAAGGCGATGACGAAGCCCGAGCGTTTGCTGTGGTGGGCGCTGAAGGCGGACAAAACCGGATTTCATTTTCGCAAGCAGCATGCCGCTGGTCCATATGTGCTGGATTTCTATTGTGACCGCGCACGCCTTTGCGTGGAAGTGGACGGCTCGTCTCATGATTTCACCGTTGACCGGGATATTGCGCGGGATCGGTATCTGGAGCGCTGGGAAATCATGACCGTGCGGGTGCAAGCAACTGATGTGCTCAGCAATTTGCAGGGCGTGGTTGACCACGTTACCAGGATTGCACGGCTCAGACCCCTCCGTCAGCCTACGGCTGCCACCTCCCCCAAGGGAGAGGAGCGATAGAACCTGCTGATTCGCGAAGGCAACAACGCTAGCGCGTGGGGGAGAAATCGCGCTGCATAAGTCTTTGTTAGCTGGGTTCCCGCGTTCGCGGGAATGACG
>JBKJUB010000205.1:0-13772 GCA_046590765.1 Sphingomicrobium sp.
CGCCAGCGCACAGCCGATGCTGGCGCTGTGCTGATCGAAAAGCCGCTCCTCAGCGACTGCCTCACCGTCGCCATCCGCCGCTTGATCGCCCGACCGGACCGGCCGAACTAACTATGCGGCAATTGCACGTCATGGTAATTCCAAGACAGTCGCGCACGTCCGTTCTGCATGAACCTGAACGAACGGCAGCCTCCGAGCGCGTCTAACCGGTCTCCGAGCGACCAAGATGGGCGCAAACCCGTCATCCCGGCCCTGACATTTTTGCGAGCTTGGTTTTCATCCCTTCAAGGATTCTCGCCTGCTATGATGGCGCCGCAAGATGCCTAAGTTTGCCGAAGGCGACGCTCAACTGACGGCCAGATCCTGCAACCGGTTTGCTTCAACTTCGTCAAAAGTTAGCCCGCTTTCAACGTGCCTCGCAGACGTCCTGTGTACGCCTGCCACCGACGCACGATAGTGTCGCAGTATGCCGCGTCGTACTCGATCAGCCTTGCACGCCTGCCGCACTTCTCGGCCGCGATGAGCGTCGAGCCTGAACCCCCGAAGTTATCGAGGATGACATCTCCGCGTCCTAAACGTTTTGAGCGCGAGCCTCTCCCGGTCATCCACAACAGCGTCAAGCTCTAGCACCCTCGCGAGCGACGCGCGTTTGGTGCCAACGATCACGTCGGGGAGCAGATCGCGAACAGGCCGTTCGGGACCGTTGTAGGCAACCCTTGCCTCGCACCGCACGAAATTGATGAGGACAAAAATCAGATGATCGGCCCTGTCGCCGCGTGTGAAGGCCGGTCCCTTGCCGATGCCACTTGCTTTAATTTGCACCGAGCGGCCACCAAGCGTGAATGCGTCAGCGCCCGCAGTCCGCCTTTCGCACAGCTGCAACCCGAACGCCTCGGCAACGGTCGCTTCCGCAATGTCGCCAACGAGGCGCCCGTCGAGCGTGAATCGCAGCTTAGTGTGGGCGAAGCTTTCGACAAGCTCGGCATGCGCGTGAACTAGCTTGGCGACGCATTCCGGGAGTTGGATGATCGGCAGATGTTCACGCGCGAGATATGCACCCGATGGGTTGACCGATCCTGACATAACTCAATCGAGGCCTTTCGACTTGCGGACTAGAGCCTTCATAGATTCGACGTAGGCTTCTTCATCTGGATGCTCCCGAGCAAGTGCTTCGAATAATGCGATGTTGTGCAACTCAGGGTGTTCGGCGACATTTTGATCCAGAGCTTCCTTTTGCATCTGAAGCCAAAGCTTCATGTAAGAAACTTTGTCGCCCGACATGGCCCGTTTGGCTAGCGCAAAAAGTACTGCCTCACGCACGGTCAGCTTTTGCTCGCCATCGGGCATCTTCACGTTCAACCGAATCTGCATCACTCTAAGAACATCCTTTCGCAGCTGACCCGGGATCAGATATTCCCGTGCCTTGCGCGGTCGTCCGTTGGGATTGCCTGATCGGCCTTTCGTAAACCGCGAGTGCTTTGGCGGGCGGCCGCGGCCCACTCGGTAGCTGTCATCCCCATCGCTGCCGCTCATGCCGCCTTCTCCTGCGGTGTTTCGTCCGAGCGATCGTCGGCCATTCCTTCGAATGTTCGACCATTCCGGACCAAGACTGCATCCACCGCCAACGTCTTCTGCATCCGACGGACAATCGTGTCGCAATAGAGCCGGTCGAGTTCGATACCGTAACCGCGACGCCCGGTCTTCTGCGCAGCCAGCAGGGTCGTTCCGGATCCAGCGAATGGATCGAGCACGATGTCCTTTCGTCGAGAGCAGTCCAGCATAGCGTCCGCCACCATCGCGACCGGTTTCACCGTCGGATGCATTGATAGATCCTGATCGCGCGTGGCACTGAAGCTGTTTGCACCTGCATAGGACCAGACATTGGTGCGGTACCGGCCATTCTTGCCGAGCTCGACGTTGTTGACGTGCGGGGCCGAGCCGGATTTGAACACGAACACGAGCTCGTGCGCTGATCGATAGAGTGAGCCCATGCCGCCGTTTGACTTGGACCAAACGCAAATGTTCTTGAGCTCAGAATAGCCAACGTCACCGGCAGCCAAAATCTCCTTTGCATGCCTCCAGTCCATGCACTGGAAGTGGATGGCGCCGTCGACCGTATTCTCGGTGAGTTGAGCGAACACCAGAGTCAGAAAGCTTGTGAATTCCTGAGGCGACATTTCGCCGGACGCCATCGCAAACTCTCGATGGTGGACCTTACCCAAGCCACAGACATGGCCATCAATCTTCACGTTGTACGGCGGATCTGAAAAGACCATCGCTGCTTTGTCTTGACCGAGAAGTGCTGCGTAGGTTTCGGGCAACCGAGCATCACCGCAAACAAGCCGATGAGCGCCGATTTGCCAGACGTCGCCAAGACGAGTGACTGGATCTCCATCGTTATTCTCCGGCACGGCGTCCGACGCAGCCTGGTCGTCATCGTCCATCGACAAGCTGCCGACCAGTCCTTCAATTTCCGAGATTTCGAACCCGGTAAGACTGATGTCGAAGTCGAAATCGAGTTCGGCCAGGAATTTGAATTCGTGGGCCAGCTGTTTCTGATCCCAAGTGCCATTTTCCGTCAGCTTATTGTCAGCGATGACGTAGGCTCTGACCTGCGCCTCGCTCAGTCCAGCGAGCTGGATGGTCGGCAGTTCGTCCATCCCCAAGAGCTTGGCTGCTTCCATCCGGCCGTGACCGGCGATGAGAATTCGCTCCTCGTCGACCAGCACCGGGACGGTGAAGCCATAAGCCGCAATTGATGCCGCAATCTGCGCAAGCTGCTTTGGCGAGTGGCGGCGTGCGTTGGTGCTGCGCGAACGCAGCTCAGAAACAGGCTGATATTGGATCTTGAGCTTACCCATTGTTCATTACTCCAGCTCGTCCGAGACTCAGCGCGTGGCGCACGGAGACCCGAACGATTGCGTGGACCACGCTTCAGCACATGCTGAGCAGTGGCGATTTTTGGGTAACGCCAGGTATTCTCTGGCGGGTTTCAGGAGCACATTCGACCGGCGCGTGCCAGGAATGCTCTCTTTCGGATGGGTGCAGGTTACGCCCGGCCGGTGGCGGCGCAAGTCAAAAATGCAAGGCGAAAATCTTCGGCTTTTGATGGTAGTAAAAAAGTCGCAGTTGGCTCAAATGCTTGAGCAATCACACTGCTCGCGCCTGGTTGAATGGGCGAACCAGCCCAAGCGGGTTGACCTGGTCGTGCTGGCTGCCAACTGTCAGCCTGTGATAACCGGGGTGCTGGCACTGACTGGCCATGCTGAAGCAGCATTGGCCATCGAGATTGAGGCCGTGGAAGAACGGCTCGAGTCCATTCTGAATGTCGGAGCCTGAGAACTGAAAGTCGCTGATCCGGAGGATTTCGATCCCTGATCGGGGGAATTGCTTCCCTGTTACGGCGAATTAAATTCCCTGCTCGATCTCGAACCCGATCCCCCGAAAACGGCGGAATTCCTCGGTTTGTGACCCGATTGACGAGCAATCAGACCTCGGAAAAACCGGAAATTCCCTGTAAATTCCCTGCTATCAGGGAAATTCCGGCCTAAGAGCAGTTCGCTGGAGACTGCGTCCCGCACCAGCGCTGAGCACAGATTCGAGCAAAGCGAGGTCGCGCGCGCCCGAGTCGCCGACTTATCCACAGCCTTATGCACCAAATCGCCCCCGCATTTTGCTGCGGCACCCCATTTACCCCCTAGCGAATCGCTTCGGAGCCTGCTCTAACAATCAGGTGGTTGCGGTCTTCGGATCAAAGCATGGAGATCTTCGGATCGAAGTGCGGAGGCCTTAAGACCAAAACCATGGAGCCCCGGATACTTCGGTATCCGGGGCTTACCCTTTTCTGGCTCCCCGGCATTGCTGGCGGGGCTTTTTTTGTCCGCGAATGATGGGCGACAAGATTTCCGACTTTCTTGCAGGTCGCGCGGAACCAACGCGGGGGCGCGCCGTTATAGTCCCGTGGTTCAACTCTTCGGAGGCGAATCATGGAGCCCCGGAAACTTCGGTTTCCGGGGCTTACTTGTATCTAAAGCTCGGACGGCTGCACGCTCGCCAGCTCGATCCCCCGCGATCGATCAGTCAGCGGATACTTATTTCCATTGGCGCAATTGAACAGCACGACCTGCTCGTCCGCACCGACCAGTCCGCGCTTCAGCGCCAATCGCCACCCCGCCAGCACCGCGCCGCCCTCGGGGCAGAGCAGCATGCCATCTGCCTCAGCCGCGTGGCGTACGCCTTCCATGATTGATTCCTCGCTTACCGCCAGCGCCGCGCCGCCGCTATCTCGAACCGCGCGCAAAATGAGGAAATCGCCGACCGCTCGTGGCACGCGGATGCCGGTCGCCATCGTCGCCGCGCCTTCCCAGCGGGTGGCGAATTCCTCGCCCGCGTCGAATGCGCGGACCATCGGCGCGCAGCCCTCGGCCTGAATGGCGTACATCCGCGGCCGCTCGGGGCCGATCAGCCCGATCGCCTCCAGTTCGTCGAACGCTTTCCACATCCCGATCAGCCCGGTCCCGCCGCCGGTCGGGTAAAAGATCGCGTCGGGCAGTTTCCACCCGAGCTGCTCGGCAAGCTCGAGCCCCATGACCTTTTTGCCCTCGATCCGGTAGGGCTCCTTGAGCGTCGAAAAGTCGAACCAGCGCCCTTCCGCGGCCCCCTTCCCCACCAACGCCCCGCATTCGTCGATCTGCCCGTCGGCGACATAGACTTTCGCGCCATAGGCAGCGGTCTCATCCACATTGATCTGCGGGGTTTCGGCGGGGCAGATGACGATCGTTTCGATCCCCGCGCGGGCGCCGTAAGCCGCGAGCGCCGCGCCGGCATTGCCGTTGGTCGGCATCGCAATCCGCTTGACCCCGAAGTGCTTGGCCATGCTGACCGCCATCGCCAGCCCGCGCGCCTTGAACGAACCGGTCGGCAACCGCCCTTCGTCCTTGACCAGCGGCGCGCGGGTGCCGTGCATCCGCCCGACCCCGTCGAGCGCAATCAATGGCGTTTCGGGCTCGCCCAGGCTGACCGGATTGGTTCCTGCGGGAAGCGGCAACAATTCGCGCCATTTCCACATCCCCGCCGGTCGCGCCGCGATAACCTCGCGGGTTAGAACCTTGGCCACTGCCGCAAGGTCGTAGCGCGCGAGCAGCGGCTTTCCGGCCTTGGACAGGTTGTGGAGCTGGTCGCAATCATAACGCTCGCCGGTCAGCGAGCATTCCAGGTGCGTCATGTGCATCAGCGATGCCCGCAATCGTCGCCGTGGCAATCATCGACTGCCGCCGGTGCCGAAAGCTCGACCTGAATGGTCGAATGGTCGATCCCGAACATCTGGTGGACATAGGCATTGGCCTGGCGAAGGATCAGGTCGCGGTCGCACCCTGCATCGACCTGAAGATGGACCGTCAGCGCGGTCTCGGTGGTCGACAGCGACCAGATATGGAGATGGTGCGTGCCGACCACGCCGGGCAATTTCTCCAGCGCGCGCGCAACTTGGTCAGTTTCGATCGACTTGGGCGTTCCGGCGAGCGTCATCGAGGTCGATTCGGCGAGCAACCCCCACGTCCCCCACAGGATTACCCCGGCGACGATCAGGCTGATCACCGGGTCGATCCACGGCAGGCCGGTGCGCAGCATCAGGAAACCCGCGACCACCACCGCCGCCGACACCAACGCATCACTCAGCATGTGGAGGAAGGCGCCGCGGATATTGATGTCATGCTTGCGCCCGCGCGCGAACAGCCAGGCGGTGATTCCGTTGATCAGGATTCCGACCGCCGCGACGGCCATTACGACATTGCCGTTCGATGGCTCGGGGTGGACCAGGCGGCGGACCGCCTCGGCGATAATTCCGCCGACCGCGACCAGTAGCAGCAGCGCATTGATTAAGGCGGCGAGGATCGAACTTTTTTTGAGCCCGTAGGTGAATCGCGGGCTCGGTCGGCGCTTGACCAGCATCGCTCCGCCAAAGGCCACCACCAGCCCGAGCACGTCGGATAGATTGTGCCCCGCGTCGGCCAGCAGCGCCATCGAATTGGCGGCAAAACCATAGATCGTCTCGACCACCACGAAGCCGAGGTTGAGCAATATGCCGATGATGAAGGCAGTGCTGAAGCTGGCGCCGGCACCGTGATTTTGTCCGGCGTGATTGTGGCCTGATCCCATGACCGTTCGGATAGCGAGCGGGCGATAGGCGTCAAGCAATTGCAGCGCGACGCAAAAGCGGCCCGGAACCTGAAAGGTCCGGACCGCTTGGGGTGCAACGGGTCGGGGAAAGCCCGTCGCGGGGGTTAAAGATCGATCCCGGCTGCAATCGCTTCGAGCTTGCGGACGCGTTCCTTGAGGTCGGCGATCTCGATCCGCCCGCCGGTCGGGGGCAGGATGGCGTCGGTCCGCCCGCTGACCAATTCCATCCGCTTCAGCTCGAGCCAGCCGCGCCAGCCCTTCAGGGTTGCAATGGCGGCGATCCCGATGGCTAGCATGATGCTCGCCGCGATCAGACCGGTCGACAGTGGGTCAGCCATCATTCTTCTCCCGCAATGCCTCTATCTCGCGCGCCAGATCATGGTCCTTTTGCGCCGCGATGTGGTGATCGATGGCCATCATCCGGCGGTCGGTCTCGTCGAGCTCGGTGCGCATCGCGTGAACCGAGGGGCGGACCTTGCCGACTTCACCCATCCGTTCAAAATCGGACTTGCGCTCGCCGAATTTCGCCGCCTGGTGACGTTTGGTGTGGAGGTAAATCCCGCCGACGATATAGGCCAGTATCGCCAGCTTGACGCTGACCAGGAACGCCAGAGCGACGAAGCCGATGCGGACAAAGGTCGGATCGATGTTGAAGATGTCGCCCAGCGTCGAGCAGACTCCGGCGACCTTCTTGTCGCGGCGATTGAGTGAGTAATTCAGTGCCATTTCCCCGTTTCCTTCCTTAATTTTTCGCGCCGAGCGCGACTTTCATGGCGTCCAGCTCGGCGTCGACCTGGTCGGCGGCGCGGAGCTCGGCGAATTCTTCCTCGAGGCTCTTCGGCCCGGTCATTCCAAGCGCGTCGGCATAGCCTTCGGCGAGGTCGGCGCGGCGTTCGAGCAATTCGAACTTGGCGAAGGCGTCTTCGGTGCGGCTGCCGTTGAGCAACTCGCTCGACCGGGCACGGCTGACCGCGCTCTCAAGCCGGTTAGCGATCGAATTCTGCCGCGCCCGGGCCTCGGCCAATTTGGCCTGGAGCCGGGTGATGTCGGCTTCGTAGCCGCGCAGCACTGCTTCGATCTGGGCCACTTCCTCGCCCAGTCCAGCTGCCATTTCGGCCGCCTTCTGCTTTTCCACGAGCGCTGCCCGGGCGAGGTCTTCGCGACCCTTTTCAAGCGCCAGCTGGGCCTTTTCGGTCCAGCTCAGCTGGATGTCGTCAAGCCGTTCGACCGCGCGCCGCATTTCCTTCATATCGGCGATCGAGCGGGCAGCGGTCGCCCTGACGTCGACCAACGTCTCTTCCATTTCGACGATGATCATCCGGATCATCCGCGCCGGATCTTCCGACCGGTCGAGCAATTCGGTGACGTTTGCCGCGATGATGTCACGGGTCCGGGTAAAGATCGGGCCCGACAGTAGGCTGGCGAGCGGCGCGAAGCGGACCGTTTCGGTCACTCCTTCAGGCTGCGCCAGCCGCTGGGTGCGGGTCGGCACCGTGGCCACGATCGGTTCAAGATTATGCACTGAGGGTCGCTCCCGGGATTGCAACGTGGGTTGCCGGGGCGACTGCCGCACCGACCGCAACAGTGCTCATCAGGACTGCTGCAAAAGCAGCAACCAGATTGAACTGGAGGTTCGATTTAAACATTGTCATTCTCCCTTTTTGAACCGCCATCCAAAATCCGGCGGCCCATGCCAGCTACCATTCAAGAGCCGTGCCAATCCCGGTTTTCCGACGTTTATGATCCAGTGCAGGCGCTTTTGCGGCGCAGTTGGCGCAAATTCCCACCATCAGTTGGCAAAGCTGACCATTTGTTCATGTCGGGAACGAAGCGCGGCGTCGGGCGCTTGTCCGCCAAGCATTTTCACGAAAGGAAATTTCAAATGTTCGGCAAGCTTATCGGGGCAATGATCGGTCAGAAGGTTGCGGGATCGCAGTCGGGCGCCAAGGGTGCATTGATCGGCGCGGGGATTGCCGCCCTCGCCCGTCGCGGGCTCGGGCCGCTCGGCCTCGCGCTTGGTGCGGGCTGGGCTGCAAAAAAGATCTATGATCGTCGCCAGGCGCGGCGCACACCCGTGTTCCCGGGCGACGTGACCCCGGGCGCCTAAGCTTAGTCGGCGGCGGGCTTGTCGTCCGCCGCCGCAATATCCTCGAAATAGGGCTCGACAGTCCCCTTGAGCTTGACCGTCATCGGATTGCCGAAGCGATCGCGGCTGCGCCCGGCGGGAACGCGAATCCAGCCTTCGGACACGCTATATTCCTCGACATTGGTCTTTTCGTTGCCGTTGAACCGGATCCCGATCCCGCGTTCGAGCGTGGGCTGGTCGAAATGCTCGCTGCGCGGGTCAAGGCTGAGGTGATCGGGCGGCGTATCGGTCTTGGCGGCTTTGCTGGTCATGGCCTGCGCCCTAGCGGGGGGCGAACATCCTCGTCAATTCGGGATTGACTCGGCACTGCAACGATGATGAGATAATATCTCATTGATCGCGGAGGTGAGTCATGAGTGGCGTTAAGCTTATCCTGCTTGGTAGTGCTGGTGCATTGATGCTGCTTGGCGGAAGCCTCGGACTGGTGACTTCCCGCCCCGTCGAAGCCGCCCTCGCGCCGACCACCGCACCGCCTCCATCCGGTCCCCGCGCCGGCGGTCATCTGTCCGCCTTCCGGTCTGATGCCGACCTGGTTTCATTCCTGAAAAAGCGTGCAGCCGCCCAGCGGCGTACCAACGAATCAGTCGCCCAATATAGTCCGTCCGCCATCCCGCCACCGCCGCCACCACCTGCCCCTGCGGCCGAAGCCGATTCGGCCGGTATCGTTGTCACCGGCAGTCGGATTGCGGCAAGCGACAAGATCACCAACACCCAGGAAGCCGACGTCGACGAGGGCGGGATCGTCAAGAAACGCGGCGACTTACTGGTGATCCTGCGCCGCGGCAGATTGTTCACCGTCTCAACTGCGGGCGGCCAGCTTCGCCCGATCGACCATATCGATGCCTATCCGCCCGGCGTTTCGGGCCGGGGCGACTGGTATGACGAGATGCTGATCAGCGGCGATCGGGTGATCGTCATCGGCTACAGCTACGCGCGCGGCGGGACCGAAGTGAACCGCTTCCGCCTGTCGCCTGGCGGCCAGTTGCGGTTTGAGGATGCCTATCATTTGCGCTCGAACGATTATTATTCGGCGGAAAATTACGCTTCGCGGCTCGTCGGTACGCATTTGATTTACTACTCGCCGCTCTATCTCGGCTCGAACGCGGCCGATCCGTTCGCCAATTTCCCTGCAGTCAGCCGGTGGAGCGGGCCCAACTCGCCGTTCAAGCGCATCGCCCAAGGCCGCGACGTCTATGTCGTTCCGACGCAGCGCGACGATGACGAAGCGGTGCTCGATACGTTGCACAGCGTGATCGACTGCGACCTGACCGCGCCAGTGCTCGATTGCGACGCCACGGCGGTGCTCGGCCCGGCGAGCCGCACCTTCTACGTCAGCGGCAATGCGGTGTATCTGTGGGTCAGCGATTCGCGGCACTGGCGCGCCAACCAGCGCCAGATCGCGCAAAGCTGGCTTTATCGACTGCCGTTTGATCGGCGCGAGGCGCCATCGGCAATCGGCACGCTTGGTCAGCCCGCCAACCAGTTCAGTTTCCGCGAAGACCGGCGGCTGGGGCTGGTCGACGTCCTGATCCGCCAGGACGGCGGCGGCGATTCGATGTGGAACAACCAGTCGTCGAGCGGCGGGGTCGCCTTGCTGTCGGTGCCGATCGCGTGGATGGGCGATGGCGCCCGGATGGCGCCGCGGTCACGCTATCGCCCGTTGCCGTCGGTCGGCGATAATGCGTGGAATTTCCAGAACCGCTTCGTCGGCAATCACATCCTTTACGGCGGCCACGGCTATAATGGGGGCGAACGGTCGACGCTGGTCGCAGCCGCCCTGCGCGGCGGGCCGGTGGTCGAGTTACCGCTCAGCCATGCGGTCGAACGGCTCGACCAGTTGGGGGTCGACGGGATCGCCATCGGCAGCAATCCGCGCGGCGGGCTGGCGTTCACCGCGATCGACCTTCGCCAGCCGCGCGCGCGGATCGGCAATATGTTCGCCTTCCCCAATGCGCAGCAGGGTGAGAATCGCAGCCAGGCGTTCTTCTATCGGCCCGACAATGATGATGGATCGTCGGGGCTGCTGGGCTTGCCGATCACCACCCCGCTGGGATCGCAATTTGCGCGCTTCCTGGGCAGCGGCTCGTCGTTACTGTTCCTCAAGCGCCAGCACCGCCAGTTCGCGATGGCGGGGACGCTTGATGCCGATCCGCGCGGCGCGGTCGACGATCGGTGCCAGGCAAGCTGCGTCGACTGGTATGGCAATGCGCGGCCGATCTTCATCGGAAACCGAGTGTTTGCGCTGCTGGGTTATGAACTGGTCGAGGGACGGCAGGATCGCGGCGGCGCGATCCGCGAACTTCACCGCACCAACTTCGCACCGACCGGCCGACCGCGACCGCAACGCTAGGCGGCGCTCGCAAGGTTGCCCGTTGGCGCGTGGCGGACTAAGCGCCGTTGCCGATGAGTAACAAGACCGAACGCCCCAATCGCCCAGCATTGTCGCTGCATGTGCCCGAGCCGTCATTACGGCCCGGCGACGCGCCTGATTTTTCGTCGATTGCGGTGCCAGCCGCCGGCGCCGCCCCGCGCCCCGACGTCGCCGCCAAGGCCGAAGCGACCTTCCCGCTCTGCACCCACCTCGTGCGGGTGCTCGATGATGATGGCAAAGCGGTCGGGCCGTGGGATCCGCGGCTCGACGCGGACACGTTGCGCAAGATGCTGACCGATATGAAGACGGTGCGCGTGTTCGACGACCGGATGTATCGCGCGCAGCGGCAGGGCAAGACCAGTTTCTACATGAAGTGCTCCGGGGAGGAAGCGATTGCGGTCGCCGCAGCCACCGCAATGGACCCCGAGGATATGCACTTCCCAACCTATCGCCAGCAGGGTCTGCTGGTCGCGCGCGGCTATCCGCTGGTGACGATGATGAACCAGATTTACTCCAACGCCGGCGATCCGCTTCACGGCCGCCAGCTGCCGATCATGTATTCGGACAAGACCCACGGCTTCTTCTCGATCTCGGGCAACCTTGGCACGCAATATCCGCAGGCGGTGGGCTGGGCGATGGCCTCGGCGATCAAGGGCGATAGCCGGATCGCGATGGGCTGGATCGGTGATGGCGCGACAGCCGAAGGCGACTTCCACTCGGCGCTGACCTTCGCCGCAGTTTACCAAGCGCCAGTGATTCTCGCGGTGGTCAACAATCAATGGGCAATCTCGAGTTTTTCGGGAATCGCCGGGGCCGAACAAGCTACCTTCGCCAGCCGCGCGGTCGGCTATGGCATTGCGGGCCTTCGGGTCGACGGCAATGACGCGCTCGCGGTTTACGCCTCGGTGCGCTGGGCAGCTGAGCGGGCGCGGACCAACGCCGGGCCGACCCTGATCGAATTCTTCACCTACCGCGCGGAAGGTCATTCGACCTCCGACGACCCGACCGGATACCGGCCCAAAGGCGAGCCCGAGGCGTGGCCGCTGGGCGACCCGATTGTGCGGTTGAAAGCGCATCTGGTGGCGCTTGGCGAATGGGACGACGAGCGCGATGCGGCGCTCGACAAACAGATCGACGCCACCGTCCGCGCGGCGCAGAAAGAGGCCGAGAAAAACGGTATCCTGCCCCAGCAGGGCTTCGACAATATCGGATCGATGTTCGAAGACGTGTTCGCCACCGTCCCGTGGCACATCGCCGAGCAGCGCGACGAAGCGCTCGCCGAAGCGCGCGACTATCTCGGACGCGACGCCAAATGACCACGCGCAACATGATCGAGGCAATCAACGACGCCCACCGCGTGATGATGGCCGCCGACGACAGCATCATCGTCTATGGCGAGGATGTCGGCTATTTCGGCGGGGTGTTTCGCGCCACCGCCGGCCTGCAAGAGCAATTCGGCAAGACCCGCTGCTTTGACGCGCCGATCAGCGAAGGCGGGATCATCGGCACTGCGGTCGGGATGGCGGCTTATGGCCTCAAGCCGGTGGTCGAGATCCAGTTCGCCGACTACATTTATCCCGGCTACGACCAGATCGTCAGCGAGGTCGCGCGGATGCGCTATCGCACCGCAGGCGAGTGGACGATGCCGATGGTCATCCGCAGTCCCTACGGCGGCGGCATCTTCGGCGGCCAGACGCACAGCCAAAGCCCCGAGGCGTTGTTCACCCACATAACCGGGATCAAAACGGTCATTCCGTCCAACCCCTATGACGCCAAGGGCCTGCTGATCGCCGCGATCGAGGATCCCGATCCGGTGCTCTTCTTCGAGCCCAAGCGGATCTACAACGGCCCGTTCGACGGCCATCACGACAAGCCCGTCACGCCGTGGTCGAAGCATCAACTGAGCGAGGTCCCCGACGGCCATTACACTGTGCCTTTGGGCAAGGCCAAAGTAGTCCGCGAGGGCGAGGCTTTGACCATCCTGACCTACGGAACGATGGTCCACGTCTCGCTCGCCGCAGTCGAGGAACATGGCGTCGACGCCGAGGTGATCGATCTTCGCACGCTGATCCCGCTCGACATCGAGACGATCGAGGAAAGCGTTAAGAAAACCGGCCGCTGCCTGATCGTCCAGGAAGCTACCAAGACCTCGGGCTTCGGCGCCGAGCTTTCGGCCTTGGTGCAGGAGCGCTGCTTCTACCACCTCGAAGCCCCGGTCGAGCGCGTCGCGGGGTGGGACACACCCTATCCGCACGCTTATGAATGGATTTACTTCCCCGGCCCGATCCGGATGAAAAACGCCCTTAAGAAGGTCATGGCCGCATGAGCGTCTACAAATTCAAGCTTCCCGACATTGGCGAAGGCATTGCCGAGGCCGAGATCGTCGCGTGGCACGTCAAGCTGGGCGACATGATCGAGGAAGACCAGCAACTGGCCGACATGATGACCGACAAAGCCACGGTCGAAATGGAATCGCCGGTCGCGGGCAAGGTGATCAAGCTGGCCGGCGAAGTCGGCGATCAAATCGCGATCGGCAGCGTGCTGGTCGAGATCGAGACGGCGGGTGACGCGAGCGCGGTGGAGTCGAAGGACGAACAACCGTTGGGCGATGGTGCGGTGGTGGCGACCGAGGCGATGAAGGAAGAGATTCCGACGTCCGCGACCGAACAAACAGTTTCCAAACAAACACCGTTTGTGTCGAGCGAAGTCGAAACACGTACTTCGGACGTTGCGCCGCGTCCCTCAACTTCGCTCGGGACAAACGGGCATGGTGGTGCGGCCACTTCCAAGGCCCTCGCCTCCCCCGCCGTTCGCCAGCGCGCGCGCGATCTCGGGATCGACCTCGGCGAAGTCAAAACCGCCAGCGACCGGGTCCGCCATGCCGACCTCGACGCCTACCTCCTCTACCACGGTGGCAGCGTCAGTCACGGCGCCTCCGCCCCGCGCCCCGACGAAACCACCAAAATCGTCGGCCTGCGCCGCAAGATCGCCGAGAATATGCAGGAGGCCAAGCGCCGCATCCCGCATTTCACCCTGGTCGAAGAGTTTGACGTCACCGAGCTCGAGGACACGCGGGCG
>JBKJUB010000054.1:0-8939 GCA_046590765.1 Sphingomicrobium sp.
ACGGTCCTGGTCTTGAACAGCTCCAGCCACTCGCCCTCGGGCGCAGTGACATATTGATCGCCAAATTCCTCTGCCAGCGCCTTGCCGACCGGGACCAGATAATCCCCCGGATAAAGCCCTTCCGGAATTTCGCCGATGTCCGCGCCAAGCGCCTCGCGGTACCGCAGATGCGCCGATCGCGCCAATGTATCGACCTGGCTCCCGGCATCATTGACATAATATTCGCGCGTGACGACGAACCCCGCCGCCTCGAGCACGCTCGCCAGCGCATCGCCGACCACCGCCCCGCGGCAATGGCCCATGTGCATTGGCCCGGTCGGGTTGGCCGAGACATATTCGACATTGACCCGCTCGCCCGCGCCGACCTTGCTCAGCCCATATTGCGTGCCCTCACCAAGGATCGCCCTCAATTCGCCGCGCCACACCGTGGCGTCGATCCGCAAATTGATGAACCCCGGCCCGGCGACCTCGACCCCGGTCACCCCCGCCAACGCCTTCAGCTTGGGCTCGATCAGCGCTGCAAGCGCGCGCGGATTGGCCCCCGCCGCCTTGGCCAGCACCATCGCCGCATTGGTCGCCAGATCGCCATGCGCGGCATCGCGCGGTGGCTCGACCGCGACATTCCTGCGCTCGATCCCGGCGGGCAACGCGCCCTCGGCAACAAGCGCATCCAGCACCCCGTCAAGGAGCGCGCCATAACGTGCATAAAGTGACATCCCCGCGCCCTAGCGCAGCCACGCCCGCGCGTCACGACCCCAAGCGCACCCGATCAGCGCACCCGCGCCCGAGCTTCGCGCAACGCCGCCCACTTGGGCGCCAGCTTCAGCGCCGCGTCATATTTTGGCCCGCGCCTCGACGCGCTTGCCCTGCGCGGCGAGCATATCGCCCCAGCTCTTGAGCGGATCGGCCCAGTTCGGGGCCGGCCGCACCGCTTCCTTCAATTTCACTTCGGCAGAAGCAGCGCGCCCCGCGTTTGCCAGCAACCGCCCCCAGTCGGCGAAGGCGGCCCCAGCCAAGCGCCAAGTTGATCGAGGTTAAAGTGCCGCCTAACGCATCATCCTATCCAGCCGCCCGATCAGCGCGTCGTAGGCACCATGATCGCGAACCCCATCCAATGCCGGATCGACCTTGAGGAACAGCAAGGCATGGTCGCGCTCGTCGATTGCTTTGTCGAGCCACTGCACGGCCAGATCGAGATCGCCGCAGGCCGCATAGATCGTCGCCAGATCATAAGGGCAAACATATTGCTCGGGTGATGCCGATTCCATTTCTGCCGCAATCGCCCGGCCTTCATCGGCGCCGAGGAACAAGCCGCGCGCATAGCCAAGCGCGCCGAGCGCGAACAAGCTTCGGCCAGCCACCCGGATCGCCGAATCCGCCGCGCCGAGCGCATCCTCGCTTCGACCGGCGCAGGCGTAGCCGAACGTCAAATGATAAAAGAGCGGGAACTGATCGGGGAAGATGGTCAGCGATCGCTCGAGTTGGTCGATGCTGTCGTCATATTGTCGGGCCATGCGATAGATGGCACCAAGCAAACTGTTGGCGGATAGCGACAAGGGATCGAGTTCGACCGCTGCCAGCGCCTGGTCGATGGCGGCGGCAAACTGTCCCGATGAACCCAGGTAGCGGGCCAGATGCTGCCGCGCCGTTGCCGATGCTGGATCGAGTGCGACCGCCTGGTGCAATTCCGTCCCGGCAGTCGCCAAATCCCAGTCGTGGATGAAAGCCACCAAGCCAAGTGAGGCATGAGCGTCGGCCAGCGTCGGGTCGAGGCGAAGCGCATTCTGCGCCGCCGTGCGCGCCCGGGGGTAAGCCAGTTTGGGATCGAGTGCGGTCTGGTTGCCAAGCGCGATCAACGCATCGGCGATCCCGGCATAAGCCCGGGCATAAGCGGGATCGGCTTTCAGCGCCTGCTCGTACAGGATCAGCGACTGTTCCAGCCCGGCCTGGGTGCCCGTGTTCCAGCAATGGCGGCCCTTAAGATAAGCCTGATAAGCCGCAACATTGGTGGGCGGGCTCGGGACGGCCTGCTCAGCAACGTCTTCAGGCAGCCTCAACCGAAGCGCCTCGATGATGTCGCCGGTGATTTGCTCTTGCACCGCAAAAATGCTCGAAAGCGTGGTGTCGAACTTGTCCGACCAGACCTGAAACCCGCTGTCGACCTCGACCAGCTGCGCAGAAATCCGCAACTTGTCGCCATCCGATCTGACGCTACCCTCGAGCACCGCTTCGACCCCCAGTTCCTCCCCAATTTGCCGGATATTGCGGCGCTCGTCGCACGATGCGAATGACGAGGTTCGCGCCGGGACCCGCAAGCCCGATACGCGGCTCAAGGCGAACATCAGTTCCTCGGTAATGCCGTCACTGAGATATTGATGGTCTTGGCCAGGGCTGAGGTCGGCGAAGCGAAGCACGGCGAGCGACGCAAGCCGTTCCGTCGCGCCATCGCCCGCGTTCGTGCGCCGTTTGGTCAGGCCGGTTGCAACGCTCGTGCCACCGGGCTTGGCGACGGCCGGGGTCAGCCCCCAGGCAATCGCGATCGCCAGTGGGAAGCCCAGCGCCAACAGCGCCAGGATCAGTGTTTTGGCATAACCCGGGAGCCGCAGCTCATCCGACAATAGGTCGCTGACCTGCAGCACGATGAAGGCCACCCCCGCATAAGCGACGGCAACCCGCGCGATGCGGCTGTTGCGGACCTTTTCCACGGCCGAACTGAGCGGCGCTTGCCTCACTCCAGACCCTCCCCCCAAGCCAATCTGCGCGCTGCCGCGCTCGCTGTCACTTATATTCAATTGGCCTGAAGCGCCAAGGCAGACAGTCGTTTGGATTGACGCGCGGGAGCGGAAATTAAAGAGCGAACGGCGCACGAAAGTATATATTTTCAAACGAGCCAGAAGCCCGCTTCGCCTCCAGTCAGTTGAGAAGCCGCTTGAGGTCGCGGTTGAAGTGGATTTGCTGCCCGTCTCCCGCCGCGCCAACCATCGTCGCCATCGCCGCCGCGACCGTATCGGCGTCGATCGCCGCGAACCGGTCGAGCGATCCACGCAGCAGCAGATTGGCGAACGGGCTGATTGCAATCCCGATCCGCTCGGCGATCCTTTGCGCCCCGCCGCGATCCCCGCGCAGCAAACCGGGTCGCACAAGGTCCAGCCGCTCGAACCCGATCCTGCCTAGTTCGCGCTCGGTCTCGCTTTTCATCGCCAGATACTGGTTGCGCGCGCCCGCCATCGCCCCGACCGAGGATACGCTCAGCATCTGCCGCGCCCCCGCCGCTTTGGCTGCACGCGCAAAGCCGAGCACCGCCTCGACATCGACCGCTCGAAACGCCGCCCAATTGCCCGCCTGCTTGATCGTCGTGCCCAAGGTCGAAATCGCGACATCGATGGTTTCCCCGGCGAGCATGTCCGGCCACTCCTCGATCGGCCCGACCCGCTCCTCGACCCCGTCGATCCCCGCCGAGCGCCGCCCGATCAGCAGCACATCATGCGCCGCCGCCAGCTTAGGCGCCAACGCCCGACCGATCAGCCCCGTCGCCCCAATCATTGCAATCCGCATCAGAACCGATCCGGAAGCGTCACCGCCCCACACAGCCGCTCATGCTGCCGAATGGCGAAGCCATCCGTCATCCCCGCGACGTAATCCGCGATCCCCCGCAGTCGTCCCGTCTCGCCCACGCCAGCCCATCCTTCGGGCAACAATGCCGGGTCGGCGCGGTAGGCGGCGGCGAGGTTGGTGATGACTCGCTGCGCCTCGATCCGCACCGGCTGCAGCGTCGCGCTGTTATACAAACGGTCATACAAAAACCGCTTAAGCGCGCGCTCCTCGACACCAAGCTCGGCCGAAAAGCCAACCAACTGCCGCCCAGCGCCGCGCACCTCGTCGATACTCGTCATTCCGGCCTCGGCCACCCGCCGCTGCGTCTCGTCGAGCACGTCGCCGACCATGATCCCGATCCCGTCGCGGACCAACGCCTTGATCTTGAGCGGCTCACTGAGGCCAGGATGCCGCGCCTCGATCGCCGTCCACAGTCGCGCGATCAGCGGCAATTCGAGCAATTCGGCCAGATCGAGGATTCCTGCGCGCAGTCCGTCATCAATGTCGTGATTATCGTAGGCGATATCGTCGGAAATCGCCGCCACCTGCGCCTCCAGGCTTGGCCAAGCGCCAAGCTCGAGCCCGAACGCCGCATCCGCTTCGCCAAGCGCCCAGCGAGGCGCACTCACCGGCCCATTATGTTTGGCCAGACCCTCGAGCGTCTCCCAGCTCAAATTGAGACCGGCGAAATCGGGGTACGGCGCCTCGATCCGCGTAACGATCCGCAGCGTGTGGCCATTGTGATCGAACCCGCCCGCGTCTTCGAGCGCCGCCGACAATGCATCTTCCCCCGCATGGCCGAACGGCGGGTGGCCCAGGTCGTGCGCCAGGCACAAGGCCTCGGTCAGATCCTCGTTCAGCCCCAGCGCGCGGGCTATCGACCGGCCGATCTGCGCGACCTCGATCGAATGCGTCAGCCGGACGCGGAAGTGATCGCCGTCGGGGGCGACGAACACTTGGGTTTTGTGGCGCAGGCGGCGGAAGGCGACCGAGTGGACGATCCGGTCGCGGTCGCGCTGGAAGGCATCGCGCGGGCCGCGTGGGCCGTCGGCGGCTTCCGCATGGGCCCGGCCGCGCGATCTTGCTGGCTGCGCGGCGAGGCCCCCGAGTGACATCATTTCGTCGGGAGTTTGTCGAACGTCATGCCGTCGGGCGCGGTGTAGTTGAAGCCGCCGATCCCGGCCTTCGACAGCTGGTTGACGAACACATTACTGTCGTCGCGGGACTTGAACGGCCCGATCACCAACCGGAACAGGTCCTTGCCGTTGGTGACCCGCGCGTTGCGGCCCGCGAAAAGCCCCGGTTTCTTGGCCTTGATCCGCGCAAATTCGGTCGCCATCCGGTCGGCATGCGCCCCGCTCGCCAGCTGGACGTAGAGCAGGCTGGCGGGCTCCTTGGGCTTGGGCTGGGGCAGCTCCGTCACCTTGGTCTTCGGCTTCGGCTTGGACTTGGCCTTTTCGACTTTAGGCGTCGGCCGCGGCGGCGGGTCGAGCGCGGCTTGCTGGGTCACGATCGGCTCGCCATCGCGGTTGAGTACTGGCCCGGCATCGACCAGCACCAGCGGCTCGGGCGGCTCAGCCACCGGCGCCAGATCGTCGACCTTGAACCCCGGTCGAGGTTCGGGGTCGGCCGCCTTCGCCACCGGCTTTGAGGTAACCGCTGCAGTGACCGCCTTGCGCCGCGTCGAGGCGTAGCGCGACGGGTCGAGCGACGGGCGGCTCATCGCGAAAAAGGTCGACGGCGGCGGCGCTTCGCGAACCGCGCGGCGCGGCGCATCAACCGCCGCCACACGCACCGGCGGCGGCTTCACCTTGGTATTCTTCGGCGGCGTCATCTGGACCTGCGCGAACGACGGACGCGGCTCGATCTGAACCTCGCGCCGATTGCTGATCGACAACACCGGCGACGATGGAACCGGCTCGGCCCGGGCATAGCGCTGCGACGCATCCTTGGGGAATTCGCCGAGGTGAACCGCCGCCGCTTTCTCCTCGGGCCGAAGCACCGGAAGCAAGCGGAAGAATGGCTCGAACCGCGCCCCCGCCCCGGGCAATGCAGCATCGATCGTCCGCCGCGCCCCTTCACGATCCCCGGCCAGCGCAAGCACGAACGCATTGGTCCGCACCGCCGCTGCGTCGCGTCGCGCCAGCAAGGGCTCGAGCGTCGCCGCCGCCCCGCGAATATCCTTCGAGATCGCCAGGCTCAACGCCAGCCGTCGCCGCGCTTCGTCGGCCTGCCCGCCAAATAGGGCAGTGCGATAATCGGCCTGCGCTTTTGACTGCTGGCCGAGCAAATCATAGGCCAGCCCACGATCGAGCGCGAGCATCGACGGCGGCGCGCCAAGCGCCTGCGCTCTGTCGAACAATCCCATCGCCCCCTTGGCATCCCCCATCATGGTCATCGCTGCGCCGACGCCGATCTTGGCCGCCGGGCTTGCCGGATAATATTCCTCCGCCCGACCGAAAAATCCTGCTGCTGCCTGCATGTCGCCCATGTCGGTCGAGGCATGCCCCGCAGCGAGCAAGGCCGACAAATTCTTGGGCTGGGTGGCAAGCGTGCGCATCGCCGTGGCCAGCGCAGCACCAGGATCGGTTGCCACCGGGGAAGCAGCAGAAGGCGAATATTGCCCTGCAGCCGGACCGACGGGCGCAGCAATCGCGGCGAGGACGAACAAGGCGCGGGTCGCGCGGGCACGGTGATTTTGCATGGCTCGACGCATGGCCGAACTGAGCTTGCTCCAACATTGCTGAAGGTTAAGACGCGCCAAAGGGTGGCCGGGCGGCGATGAGCGGAAGCTCCACCTCGTCGCCCCGCCCCACCTCTTCCGGGCAACGCCCGAAGATACGCGCCGGCGGGCGAGTTCCAGCGTTATTGGTTGTTCTGCCGATTGAGGAAACGCGGAATGTCGAGCGGCTCACGGCGGAAGCTGGGGGCTTCGTCGGTGCCCTCGGCCTGCGCCGCGCCGCGCGCGATATTCGACATGCGCTCGAACAAGGTTCCGCCGCCCGGTGCCAGCTTGGGCTTGTCGGCGTCGGCGGCGTCGCCCGTCAAATCCTCCTCGAGAGTCATCGGCTCGTCGTCGGCGGGCGGTCCGACCGGGGCCGAACCGACCGGCTGGGTCAGGATGTCGTCACCGTCGAGCACCAGTTCCTCGGCTTCGTCGTCCTGGGTCAGCTCGAGCATGTCGTCATCGTTCGACGTCTCACTGGTGTCTTCAATCGTTGGCGTCGGCACAGTCGGAGTCACCGCAACCGGGGTCGCGGTGCGACCGGGAAAACTGAACACCTTGGCCGGCGTGGCCATCGTCCCGGTCTCGGCTTCGATCCCGGTGGCGACGACGCTGACCCGGATCTTGCCTTCCAGGCCATTGTTGAACGCCGATCCCCAGATGATGTTGGCATCGGGGTCGACCAATTCCTTGATGTGGCTCGCGGCCTCGTCGACTTCCATCAGCTTCATATCCTCGCCGCCGGTGATCGAGATGATCACGCCCTTGGCGCCCTTCAAGCTGACACCGTCGAGCAACGGGTTGGAAATGGCCTTCTCGGCGGCCTCGATGGCGCGATTCTCGCCCGATGCTTCGCCCGTGCCCATCATCGCCTTGCCCATTTCGCCCATCACCGACCGGACGTCGGCAAAGTCGAGGTTGATCAGGCCCGGCATGACCATCAGATCGGTGATCCCGCGGACGCCCTGCTGGAGCACCTCGTCGGCCATTTCGAACGCTTCCTTGAAGGTCGTGTCCGAATTGGCGAGGCGGAACAGATTCTGGTTGGGGATGACGATCAGCGTGTCGACATGCTTCTGCAATTCTTCGATGCCGGCGTCGGCCGAGCGCATGCGGCGCGTGCCTTCGAACGCGAACGGCTTGGTCACCACCCCGACGGTGAGGATGCCGCGGTCGCGCGCGGCCTTGGCGATGACCGGCGCGGCGCCGGTGCCGGTGCCCCCGCCCATGCCGGCGGCGATGAAGCACATGTGCGCGCCCTCAAGCGCTTTCTCGATTTCCTCGAGCGTCTCTTCGGCGGCGGCGCGGCCGATTTCGGGGCGCGACCCGGCGCCGAGGCCCTGGGTGATCTTGAGCCCCAGCTGGATGCGCGCATCGGCCGAGGATGAATTGAGCGCCTGCGCGTCGGTGTTGGCGACCAGGAACTGGACCCCCTGCACGTCGCGCGCGATCATATTGGCGATGGCGTTTCCGCCGGCGCCGCCGACGCCGATGACACTGATCCTCGGGCGGAGTTCATCGACTTCCGGCCGGATGAAATCAATGCTCATGAGTAGACCCCCCTCGAAGGCAAGCAATTGAACCGTGGGGACGAATCATTGCACCATGCGAGTCGCGACCCCAAGCGAAAAATGGCCGCGCGGATAAAAAAGTGAAGATTTGATTCATTATGGGACGAAGGTGAGTCCCTTCAGCCGCAGTTGACGCCAGTAAAGCGCGGCGACGCGGCCGCTAATAGTTCTGCTTGAGCGCCGTCAGGAGGCGGCCGATGAGGCCGCGGTCCTTCTTCGACTGGCGCCCGCCGACCCTGCCGAGGTCGCGCAAATCGCCGCTATCGGAACCCGATAGCAAGGCCAGGCCGACGAGGCTGGAGAAGGCCGGGCCGCCATGCGCTTCGGGCAGGCCGGTCAGCGTCCGCGGGCGGCCGACCCGGACCGCGCGGCCGAGCACGCCCTGCATGTAGTCGGCGATATTCTTCAATTCGGCGCCGCCGCCGGTCAGCACCACCTGGCGCCCGACCGGGCCGGTGAAGCCGAGGCTTTTGAGCGCCCCGTCGATCGCCCCGGTCAACTCCTCGACCCGCTGGCGGATGACGGTCATCAATTGGGCGCGGGTGATGCGGGTTGGCTCGCCGCCGTCTTCTGAGCCGATCGGCGCGGCATCGATCATCTCGTGATTGTCGCGTGGGCTCGTCATTGCCGATCCGTAAAAGCATTTGAGCCGCTCGGCGTCACGCCGCTGAACCCCGAACGCGCAGGCAATGTCGTCGGTGATGTCCTTGGCCCCGACCGGGATTGAGCGCAGTCCAACCAGCATCCCGCCGACATGGAGCGAGACGTTGGTCACTTCGGCCCCCATCTCGACCAATGCGACGCCAAGATCGCGTTCTTCATCGGTCAGGCAGGCGAGCGCAGCGGCGACCGGCGAGGCGACGATCCGGCGGACCCCGAGATGCGCCGAGCGGATCACATAATCGATGTTGCGCAATGGCGCCTGATCGGCCGCGACGACATGGATATCGACCCCCAACTTGTCGGCGTGAAGGCCGATCGGATGCTTGACGCCTTCGACGCCGTCGAGCGTGTAGAGCGCGGGGTGCGCATGGAGCACGACCTGCCCG
>JBKJUB010000191.1:0-11739 GCA_046590765.1 Sphingomicrobium sp.
TCCTTGCCCTTGCAATAATCGACCGCGGCGGTCTCGCTCATGTTGAGGAAAAGGACTCGGCTCATGGATAGTCTCCTGATTGGAAAAGCGAGAGCGCACAGTCTCTCAGTCACAGGAGGCTTCGGGGGGTTCAAGGTCGAGTGATGCGCCGCCTCTAGCATAGTTTTGCGCCCCCGTCCCGCGCCCCCGGTATGCGTTGCTAATGCGCCGCGTGCGGGGCAGGAGCGTCCCCCTTCTCCGCCGCGATGCGCAGGTTCTGCATCATTCCATGGTCGCCGTGAAACATGATGTGGCAATGCATGACGAAGTCGCCGGTGAAACGCTCGTAACGGGTGCGGAAGGCGACGCGTACATTTTGCTTGATCAACACCGTGTCCTTCCACTCGCCCGTCAACCCGGCATAATCGGGGTCGAAGGCAGGCCCCTTCGGGTCGCTCAGGTCGCGGCCTTCATGGTCCTGGATCGAGATGATCTGGAACGGGTTGACGTGGATGTGCAGCGGGTGACCGATGGTCAGCGACGTCGCCCGCCATTCCTCGGCCTTTCCCAAGGGCAGCACCGCATCGATACGATTATGGTCATAAGACAGGCCATTGACCCGGAACGCGGTTTCCTCGGGGCCGCCAACAATGTTGAGGATGACCTCGCGCCAGACGGCGACCTCGGTCGTCGGGATCGGCCGATGCCAGGTAAAGGAGGTTAGCTTCAGGCCATCGTTCAGCTCGCCGATGACGCGATTGCGGACGGCGCTGCGCTCGCTTCCCGACAGCGCCTTCTCCGCCGCCTTGACCAGCATGGCTTGAAGCATGGCCCCGGTATCACGCTCGCCAGTTCCCGCGCCCTTGGCGCCGACCAGCGCCACCATGCGCGCCGGGTTGGGACTATCCTTGTCCTTGTCGATCCGGCTGGTGTCATTGACCATGCAATAGGTCCCCGGCTCCCGCAGCCGCGCCAGCACGTCCACACGCTCGCCGGCGAACAGGATCGCCTCGTCCACCTTTTGCACCGCCGATCGGGTCAGCCCGTCCATCGCGATCCGCCACATGGGTAGCGGTTGGCCGGTGCAGTAGCGCTGCCGCCAGGCGACCTGGTCTTCCGCCTTGACCGAGGTCAAGGGCGGGGCAGCGGGATCGAGCCGGTACAGCCGCAGTCGCATGCCCTCGCCCGTACCGGCATTGACCAAACGCCAGCGTTCGAACGCGCCGGCTTTCGCATCGGCAAGCCGCGGCTGCACCCGGCCGTTGATGCCCGTGTAGCGGCCCGTCTCCCGCCAGCCCCAATCATTGTCGAAACCCTCGATGCCGCCGGTTTTCCCCGGCGCGCAGGTGAACGGGCGGATCGGCTCATTATCCTTGTTACGCTTGCCCTCGTTCAGCCCCTTGTCGTTCAGGCAGCCGTACGGGATCTGCTGGAACAGCATGATCCGCTCCGGGAAAGGCCGCCCGCGCTGATCCTTCAGCAGCACGTCGATATCGCCAGGCTTGGTCGCGGTCGGCAGCCGGTTGCCGGTGACGATCAGCGCCCCGGCCATGCCGCTGCCGACCTGGACGAAGCCGGCGCCGTGATGATGGGGATGGTACCAGAAGGTGCCGGCCGGGTGATCGGCAGGAATGTCATAGGCGTATTGGAATTGCTCCCCAGGCTTGATCGAAATCAGCACGTTGTCGCTGTTCCCCGAAGGCGAGACCCACAAGCCGTGCGTATGCAAATTGGTGTCGTTGAAGCACAAATGCTTGGTGCGCTGTTCGTCGCTGCATCGCTCAAGCTTGTTATCGATCAGCACGTTGAGCCGCTGACCGGGTGCGACGCGGATAGTCGGCGCGACGAAATCGCCCGGCTTCGCTCCCGATCCCAGGAACGAGCGCAATTCGACCTTGTCGTCGGTCAGTGTCCAGGGATCATAGAGCGTGCCTTGCGCGCGACCGATGTCAAAGCGGAAATCGACCGGCGGCGGTACCGCCGCGCCAGCCGCCACCATGGCGGCAATCAGGATCTCCATTAGCGCCCCCAAGCCCCGGTTGTACGCCTACAATCGCGCGGAATTTGCGCTCATTTCGGGCAGGTGACAAGCGCCCACTCCACAAGCCGCCCGACACCAGCTAGAGCGCGCTGATGACCTTACGCACCGGTGGCCAAATCCTCGTCGAGCAGCTCAAGATCCAGGGCTGCGACCGCATTTTTACTGTTCCGGGCGAGAGCTTTCTCGCGGTGCTCGATGCGCTCCACGACGCGCCCGAGATTGACCTCACCGTCTGTCGGCAGGAGGGCGGGGTCGCCTACATGGCCGATGCCGATGGCAAGATGACCGGGCGGCCGGGCGTGGCCTTCGTCACCCGCGGCCCGGGCGCGACCAATGCCAGCGGCGGAATCCACGTCGCAATGCAGGATTCGACCCCGCTGATCCTGTTCGTCGGCGATCTAGACCGCGCCGACAAGGATCGCGAGGGTTTCCAGGAAATCGACTTCCAGGCCTTTTTCACCCCGATCGCCAAATGGGCGGCGCGGATCGACGATGCGCGGCGGATCCCCGAATATGTCGCCCGCGCCTATCGCGTCGCGACCGCCGGCCGCCCCGGCCCGGTGGTGCTCGCTATCCCGGAGGACATGCTGCGCGACTTGGTCGAGGTCGAGGATCGCCCGGCCATCGCCCCGCTCGTCCAGCCGCCCTGCGCCGGCGCGATCGGGGCGCTGTTCGACCTGCTCAAGGACGCCACCGATCCGGTGGCGATCATCGGCGGCGCCGACTGGAGCCCCGCCGCAGCGCATCATTTCGCGACCTTCGCGCACCGCCACGGCATTCCCACCGCCGCCGCCTTCCGCCGCCAGGACGCGATTGCCAATGATTGCCCGGTCTACGCCGGCCAGCTCGGCTACGGCCCCAACCCCAAGCTCCAGCAGCGAATCCGCGAGGCAGACCTGTTGCTCGTGGTCGGTGCGAGGCTCGGCGAGTCGACCACCGACGGCTACAAGCTGATCACCCCCGACCATCCCGACCAGCTCTTGGTCCACGTCCACCCCGACCCCAACGAGCTCGGTCGCGTCTACAAGGCCGACCTCCCGATCTGCGCCGACATGGGCGAATTCGCCGAGATCGCCGCCGACTGGCGCGACCCTGAGCTGGTGCGATTCAGCTCAGGCGACGAGGCGCATCAGGACTGGCTGACATGGTCTGAACCCGCTTCGAGAGACGGCGTGAAATTGGACCTGGGCCCGTGCGTCAAGGCGATGCGCGACGCGCTCCCCGCCGACACCATCATCTGCAACGGCGCGGGCAATTTCTCGGGCTGGTGGCACCGTTACTGGCGCTACGGCGTGATGCCGACCCAGCTCGCCCCGACCAGCGGGACAATGGGCTACGGCCTCCCCGCCGCGGTCGCCGCCGCGCTTCGCTTCAAAGACCGCACGGTGGTCTGTGTCGCCGGCGATGGCGATTTCCTGATGAACGGGCAGGAACTCGCAACCGCCGCGCAATATGGCGCCGACCTGCTGATCATCCTCGTCGACAACGGCGCTTATGGCACGATCCGGATGCACCAGGAACGCGATTACCCTGCGCGGATCAGCGGCACGGCGCTGGCCAACCCCGACTTTGTCAAACTCGCTGAGGCCTATGGCGGCTGGGCGATCCGCGTCGACACAACCACCGACTTTGCCCCCGCATTGGCCGACGCCACCGCGCGCAAGGGTATCCGCCTGCTCCACTGCGTCACCGACGTCGAAGTGATCAGCAACCAGACCACAATCGAGAAACTGCGCGCCCAATAACGGCGCCCACGAAAAAGGCCGCTCCGGTTTCCCGGAGCGGCCCCGATCATGCGTATAACGAAAGCTTAGATGTCGTTGCCGACCGCGCCTTCGATCTCGCCCTTGTCTTCCTGCAGCTCGCCCTTGGCTTCCTGGTCGAGACCATTCTGCTCCAGGTTCGGGCCGTTGGTCGCTTCGCCAATGGCTTGCTTGGTGTTGCCAAGCGCTTCGTTGGTTTCGCCTTTGACCTTCTCGGTGAATTCGCCCATTTTTTCTCTCCTATCGAGGTTACGAGGATAGAACGGTGCAGGACGACAGCAGTTGCTCGGTTCGCCGCAAGTGGACTCGGTTGATCGCTCGCCTGGGCTGCTGAATTCTGGCACAAGCATGTCAAAGCAATGCGAGGCTTGCCAATGACCGCCACCGACACGTTGTTCGCAGGCTCCATACCCAATCTCTATGACCAGCATATGGTGCCGTTGCTGTTCGCCCCTTATGCGCAGCTCGTCGCCCAACGGGCCAGGATCCTTGCGCCCGCCCAAATCCTCGAAACTGCCGCCGGAACTGGCGTCGTCACCCAGGAGCTGCACCGCGCCATGCCGGACAGCGAGATCATCGCGACCGACCTTAACCCGCCGATGCTCGAGCAAGCGTCGCGCCGGGTAAGCGCCGCAAATGTCCACTTTCGCCAGGCGGACGCGCTCGACCTGCCGTTCGAGGATTGCAGCTTCGATCTCGTCGTCTGCCAGTTCGGGATCATGTTCTTTCCCGACAAGGTCGCCGGCAATGCCGAGGCCCGCCGCGTCCTGCGCGACGGTGGAAGGTATCTGCTGGTGATCTGGGACAAAGTCGAATTGAATCTCGCCACTCATGCCGTGGGCAAGGCGGTGGCAGCATTATTTCCCGATGACCAAAACGCCTTCTACGAGCGCATTCCGTTCCGCTATCACGACAAGCTGGAAATCGAGCGCGATCTTCGGGCCGCTGGTTTCGGCTCGGTCGAAATCGAAACCCACCAACTCCGCAGCCGGGCCCCGAGCGCGAGGGATGCGGCGATCGGGCTGGTCCAGGGAACGCCGATGCGGTCCGAGATAGAACAGCGCGACCCGGTAATGCTCGCCCACGCCACCGACGTCGCGACCACGGCGCTCGAGCAGTTCGAGGGCCCCGACGGACTGGACGCGCCAATGTCGGCGCACCTGGTAGTCGCGACTAGATAAGCCCGGCCAGCGGCGAACTCGGGTCGGCATAGCGGCGCTTTTGCATCCGCCCCGCCAGATAGGCTTCGCGCCCCGCCTCGACCGCCAGTTTCATCGCCCGCGCCATGCGGATCGGGTCCTTGGCCTCGGCGATGGCGGTGTTCATCAGCACCCCGTCGCAACCCAATTCCATCGCCACCGCCGCATCGCTCGCCGTACCGACGCCCGCATCGACGAGCACCGGCACTTTGGCGCCCTCGACGATCAGCCTGATAGTGACGCGGTTTTGAAGGCCGAGGCCCGACCCGATTGGCGCGCCAAGCGGCATGATCGCCACCGCCCCGGCCTCCTCGAGCTGCTGCGCGGCGATCGGGTCATCGGCGCAATAGACCATCGGCAGGAAGCCTTCGTTGGCCAGCACCTCGGTCGCGCGCAGCGTCTCGCGCATGTTGGGATAGAGCGTCCGCGCCTCGCCCAGCACTTCCAATTTGACCAGATCCCAGCCCCCCGCCTCGCGCGCCAGCCGCAACGTTCGGATCGCATCCTCGGCGGTGAAGCAGCCCGCGGTATTGGGCAGATAGGTGATCTTCTTGGGGTCGATAAAGTCCATCAGCACCGGCTGCGACGGATCGGAGATATTGACCCGCCGTACCGCGACCGTGACGATCTCCGCTCCGCTGGCTTCGACCGCCGCCGCATTCTGCGTGAAATCCTTATATTTGCCGGTGCCCACAATCAGCCGCGAAGTGAAGATCCGGCCCGCCACCGTCCATGTGTCGCTCACGCTCACCCACCCCCGACAAAATGCACGATCTCAAACGCATCGCCGTCCGCCACTTGTACGCTGGCCAAAGTCGATCGCGGGACGATTTCCAAATTCCGCTCGACCGCCACTCGCGCCGGATCGAGCCCGATCTCCGCTACCAATGCGGCAATCGTCGATCCCGCCGCCACCAGTCGGGTCTCGCCATTGATTCGAACGGTGATGATGTTGTCTGTCGTCATATCGGATAAGGCGCAGATAGGTAGCGAGGCGCGTGAAGGCAAATGACCAAGACCATCTTCGTCCTCAACGGCCCCAACCTCAAACTGCTTGGCACCCGCGAGCCCGATATCTATGGCCATGAGAGCCTCGACGACATCGCCGCGACCCTCTCCGATCACGCCGCCACGCTCGAAATCAACCTCGACATCCGCCAGTCGAATCACGAGGGCCATCTCATTGACTGGCTCCACGAAGCCCAATCCTCCGGTGCCCGTGCAGTGATCATCAACCCCGGCGGCTACAGTCACACCTCGGTCGCGCTCCACGACGCCGTGAAAGCCATCACCACCCCCGTGATCCTCGTCCATTTGACCGACCCGGAAGCCCGCGAACCCTTCCGCCACACCGACCTTGTCGCCCTCGCCGCGACCCTTGTCATCAAGGGACAGGGCACCCGCGGATACCTATCGGCACTGGACGCGGCGGCCCGCCTCTGACACTGAGCGCGCTTCGGAATATCGAGGAATGAGAGTATGTCGGAGCCGAAGGGCCAGCAAACGATGCGCGTGGATACGGCGCTCGTTCGAGAACTTGCAGAGATGCTGTCCGCTAACGAACTCAACGAAATTCAGGTCGAGGACGGCGAGCGTAAGATCAAGGTCGTCCGCCATCAACAATTCCCCACGGGGATGGGTTTCGTTGGCAATGAAGCATACGCGCCTCCGACGCCCCCCGCTGCCGAAGCCCCCGCTGCACCCCCGGCGACCCCGGTCGACGCCGTGAAATCGCCAATGGTCGGCACCGTCTTCCTTTCGCCCGAACCCGGCTCCGCAGCGTTTGTCTCCCCCGGTCAGGCGGTCAAGGAAGGCGATACTTTGATGATCATCGAGGCGATGAAGGTGATGAACCCGATCCTCGCGCCAAAGGCCGGCACGGTCCGGCAGGTGATGGTCAGCGACGCCCAGCCGGTCGAGTTCGACCAGCCGCTCGTCGTCATCGGCTAAAGCCGCCTCATGGCCATCAAGAAACTGCTGATCGCCAACCGCGGCGAGATTGCACTGCGGATCCACCGCGCGTGTCACGAAATGGGCATCCTGACCGTCGCGGTTCATTCGACCGCCGACAGCGATGCGATGCACGTCCGCCTAGCCGACGAATCGGTCTGCATCGGGCCTCCGGCTGCCAAAGACAGCTACCTCAATATGGCCAACATCATTTCGGCCGCCGAGATCACTCATGCCGATGCGATCCATCCCGGCTACGGTTTCCTGTCCGAAAACGCGCAATTCGCCGAGATCGTCGAGAGCCACGGGATTTGCTGGGTCGGCCCCAAGCCCGAGCATATCCGTATCATGGGCGACAAGGTCGAGGCCAAGCGCACCGCCGCCAAGCTCGGACTGCCCTTAGTCCCCGGATCGCCCGGCCCGATCGACAATGTTGCCGAAGCGCGCGTTATCGCCAACGACGTCGGCTATCCGGTGATCATCAAGGCCGCGTCGGGCGGGGGCGGTCGCGGCATGAAGGTGGTCGAGGACGAAGACCATCTCGAATCAGCGATGATGCAGGCCGCGTCGGAGGCCAAGGCGGCGTTCGGCGATGACACCGTCTACATGGAAAAATATCTCGGCGACCCGCGCCACATCGAATTCCAGGTGTTCGGCGACGGCGAAGGCAAGGCGATCCACATCGGCGAGCGCGATTGCTCGATCCAGCGTCGCCACCAGAAAGTGATCGAGGAAGCTCCCTCGCCGGTGATCTCGCCCGAACAGCGCGCGCGGATGGGCGGGATCGTCGCCAAGGCGATGGCCGACATGGGCTATCGCGGCGCCGGCACGATCGAGTTCCTCTACGAGAATGACGAATTCTACTTCATCGAGATGAATACACGGCTCCAGGTCGAGCATCCGGTGACCGAATTGATCAGCGACATCGACCTTGTCCGCGAACAGATCCGCGTCGCGCAAGGCGATGGCCTGTCATGCACCCAGGATGAAGTCGTGCTCCACGGCCACGCGATCGAATGCCGCATCAATGCCGAAGATCCCGAGACCTTCGCCCCCTCCCCCGGGCTGGTGAAAAATTACGTCGCTCCGGGCGGGATGCACGTCCGCGTCGATAGCGGACTCTACGCCGGCTATCGCGTGCCGCCTTATTACGACAGCATGATCGGCAAGCTCATCGTCTACGGCGTAACCCGCGACGATTGCATCATGCGACTGAAGCGCGCGCTCGAGGAATTCGTCGTCGAAGGGATGAAGACCACCGTCCCGCTGCAGCAAAAGATCATCCGCACCGAGGCGTTCAAGCGCGGCGACTATACGATCAAGTGGCTCGAACAATGGCTTGAGAATCCGTCGGAATGAAGGCCACCATCCTTCACAATCCCGCCTGCGGCACGTCGCGCAAGACGCTCGAGATCCTCAATGACGAGGGTGCCGACGTGACAATCATCGAATATCTCAAAAACCCGCCATCGCGCGACGAACTCGTCCGCCTCTACCAGCGCGCCGGGATCACGCCTCGCGATGGCCTCCGCGCCAAGGAACCGCTGGCCACCGAACTCGACCTCGCCGACGCCAGCGACGACGCGATCCTCGACGCGATGATGGCGCACCCGATCCTCATTAACCGTCCCCTGGTCGAAACCGACAAGGGCGTCCGCCTGTGCCGCCCGCAAGACACGGTCCGCAAGTTACTATAGGTTCGGCCCGATGAGCGGCCTCGACCCCCGGATCCTGCTTCGCGGTTATGCCGCCGGCATCTTTCCGATGGCCGATAGCCGCGATGCCGACGAGATTTTCTGGGTCGAGCCGCGCGAGCGCGCGATTATCCCGCTCGACCAGTTCCGCTTGTCCCGTTCGCTCGCCAGGCGGGTCCGCAGCAATGCTTTCACCGTCACTCGCGACACCGCCTTCGCCGAGGTCATTCGCGCCTGCGCCGACCGTCCCGAGACCTGGATCAACGCCGATATTGAACGCGCCACGCTCGGCCTCCACGCCGCCGGGCAAGCCCATTCGATCGAATGCTGGGACAGCGGCGAATTGGTCGGCGGTCTCTATGGCGTCCGCTTGGGCCGCGCTTTCTTCGGCGAATCGATGTTTAGCCGCGGCACCGACGCCTCGAAAGTCGCGTTGGCATGGCTGGTCGCGCGCCTCCGCGTCGGCCATTTCAAATTGCTCGATTGCCAGTTCATGACCGATCACCTCGCCTCGCTCGGCGCGGTGACGGTCGGGCGCGATGCTTATGTCGCGTTGCTTTCGGGCGCGCTCGGGGCCGGATCGGCGGCGGGCGGGTCGGCGGGCTCGGTCGAATTGCCGGGCGCTGCGGCCGGCGGCGACCTTTTACCGCCAGATTTCGGTGCGCTCGACGCATTGCTCGCCCCGCGTGCCGACGGCGCCGCCTCGGCGGCCCCCGGCCAGGTCATCGCGCAACTCCTGACCCACGCATCATAGACCGGATGCTGAACCACATTGAGCGACGGGCTTTCCTTGTACAGCCAGCCCGAAAACACCCGATACCATTTGCCGTCGGGTTTTAGATTGTCGAGCTGGACGAATGCGCCGGTCAGCCGCTCGGTTTCCCACGGCGCGGTCGAATCGCACGCGCGAAGGCGCACTGTGACGTCCTTGACCCGCACCGCCTGCCCCGGCTTGAGTGTGAAATCGCGAACAATCCCGTTGCGCTTGTTGAGCAAGGCGATCACCGCCACCCGCTCGGCCATCGGCGTAACGCCCGCAGTGTCGATCCCCGGCGGCAGGGTTTCGGCGACGATCTTATTGTCGGCCATCGACTGATCGGGCGAACGGTCGCAGGCGGCGACGGCCAGGCAGGCCGCGGCAAGTCCAAGGACCCGGGCGATGCTCACGCCTGGTCGGGCGTCCAGGCGCTATAGTCGCCGGTCGCAGCGGGGCGCTGGCCGCCGCTGCGGATCGATCCCGCCGGACGCCATGCCCGATCGCTGCCGGTGAGATTGGCTTGCGGCGCGGCTTCGAACGAGCGGCGCTCGGGGAGCGACTTGTCGGGCACGCCCTCGATCGTCCCGCGCAGCCAGGCATTCCAGCCCGGCGAAACCCGGCTGCTGTCGTTGGCGCCGGCGTAGATCACCCAGCGTCGGGCAGGATCCTTGCGGTGCGTGAAATAGATGTTGCCCTCGGCATCGCGCCCGACTTCCTCGCCATTGCGGCGCGAGAAAAGCGCGGTGCTCCACGAAGCGCCGTTCCACCAGGTGAAGGCATTTGCGAAAAGTCCCATGGCGAGCCGTTAGCGCCCTTGGGCCAGTCGATCAACGCTTCCAGTCGACCAAATCACCGTCGTTTATGCCGAGGCTCGTCGAGCGACCGCCGATGAGCTCGAGCACCGCCTCGACATCGCCGCCCGATGGCACCGGCTCTAGTGAATAAGGCACCGCATTGGCCTCGATCCGCAAAATCCGCCCCCCCGGCGCGACAAAAATCATGTCGAGTGGGATCATGGTATTCTTCATCCAGAACGCCACCGGTCGCGGCGACGAGTAGGGAAAGATCATCCCGCGATCGGGGGCCATGTTCGGGCGGTTCATCAGCCCGGTCTGTTGTTCGGCACCGGTGCGCGCGACCTCGACCGTGAAGCGATGGGTCTTGCTGCCCGACTTGATCGTCAGCGCCACCTGCTCGAGCCCCGCGGGCGAGCGCTCAAGCGTCATCGGTGTAGCGCTGGGCTGGCAGGCAGCCAGTGCAAGCAGCAGGACTGCGGCGCTCAGGCGAGGCGCAACTCGACTGCGGTCAGCCCCTTGCGCCCCTCCGCGATCCGGGCTTCGACCCGATCCTCCGGCTGAAGGTCGGCAAGCCCCGCCACCCGCACCGTTTCCATGTGCACGAAGATGTCCGCGTCGGGCTCCCCAACGCGATTGACGAAGCCATAGCCCTTGACCCGATTGAACCATTTCACCTCCACCGGCTCGAACGTGCCCGCAGCATCGGCCAGGGCCTGGCGATCGGCGCGCTCGGCAGCAGGAATGGTGGGCCGTACCGGACTGGGCAAAGCCTCGCTGAGATCGATCGAAATGATCCGCCGCGCCTGGAGCCCTCGATCCTGCTGCTCGACGATACACTCGATCAATGCGCCTTCGGGCAGGCTTCGTCGGCCATGGTCGCGAAGCACCGAAAAATGGATCAGGACGTCACCGTCGCATTGGTCACTGACCAGGAAACCAAACCCGCGAGTCGCGTCGAACCATTTGACCCGCCCGGCAAGCCGGATGCCGTCGCCATCGTCAAACGCTTCCGCCTCATCGGGCTGCGGCACATCATCCGCGATGACGCCATCATGGCCGTCATCATCGCCATCGCTGAGGATCGCGTGGGCAGCCGTGGGCTCGCCAGCGGCTTGCGGAGTGGCGGCGCGCGCCTTGCTTTCACCGGTCTGGCGCATCCCGTTCCATACCATGTTGGGCCAAATGGTAAAACCATCGCAGAGCGATCCGTAAATCCCCGTGCTGTCAGCTAGTTACACTTCCGCATCGAAATCGGGCGGCAGGTTGAGCACCTGCTTGGCAAGCTCGAACGGGTGTCCGGCGCGGATCATCGCCGCAAGCGCCTTGTCCGAGTCCCGCCGATCGGGCGGTGTGGTCGCGAACGGGCCGAGCCGCTTGCGCTTGGCGAAACGGAGCGCGGCTTCGGTTGCGCCATCGCGGGCCAGATCGCGCGCCGCAGCGCCATCTTGCTCCTCGATCCCCGCCGCCCGGAGCGCAACCGCAACCCGACGCTCTCCGAACCCGCGCGAGCCAAGCGTTCGCGCCTTGGCCAGAGCGAATGCCGGATCGTCGATATAGCC